>PMWR01000064.1 GCA_003166055.1 Acidobacteriaceae bacterium | reverse complement strand
TCATCAGCATCTTATTTGAATCGAACGGCATTGCGGATTCAATCCTGTTTACTCGTCGCGAAGCCCCGCAGTGGGTATCTCCACAACTCATCGGTTTCACATGAACATTTATCCGACCGGAACGGGCAGTGGTGGACGGCGCAAGAAGGCAGTTCTGCTTTTTTCTGGATCACAAAAATGAGTTAAGAACGGCCCGTCAGAACGCGGAATAGGGAATGAGGATATCTTTTGGATTCGAGCGTTCTGTAGAAAACTGCTCCCTTTAGCCTTGGGTACGAATTGTCTTCTTTCGTGAAGCCTTTTCATGTGAGCACCTTGGACTAAGCCGGATTCTTGAGAACCGGTCGAGTGTCAAGTTGTAATATCATAGAAAAGTTGATCTTACCGTGTGCGAGCGTGTAAACAGTGGTCGATTCTCAGGACTTTCAAAGGTACAGGTTGTTCGATATCTGGTTGAACACCCTTACGCTCGGAGACATCCTCTCCCTGCTGCGCAAGAATATCACCCTACGCCGAAAGTTCATTCTGGCCAATCAAAACTTGCATGGACTGTACATTTGCATGCAGGACGAGAAGGCGCGGGAGTTCTTCGAGAGGGCGGACTACACGCACATTGATGGAACCGGACTGCTGTTGCTGGGAAAGTTGGCCGGCTTGCCATTCAAGACCGAACATCGAGCAGGGTACATGGATCTGTTCCCTGCGATGCTACCGGACATTATTCAGAATCAGTGGCGGGTTTTCTACCTGGGGTCGGAAGACAAGGTTTTGAATAGAGGGCTCGAACGCTTGCGTCGAGACTACCCAAGCATTCTAATCGCAGGTCATCACGGGTATTTTGCAAAAGGAGACAGCGGAGCGGAGAATGACCGCATTGTAGACCTGATCAATGAATTTAACCCTGATATTCTGTTCGTTGGCATGGGAATGCCGATTCAGGAATGGTGGATACTCGATAATTTCGAGCGACTGAATGTTCGCGCCATATTTCATTGTGGCGGCATGATGGACTACATTGCGGGCCAAATACCCACGCCGCCGCGCTGGCTCGGTCCTATCGGTCTCGAGTGGGCTTTCAGGCTGTTTACTGAACCGGTAAGGCTTGGGAAGAGGTACCTGATCGAGCCTTTTCAATTGATTGCCTTGTTGCTGGCGCGCAAGTATCGAAGCTCCAAAAGTCCACCTGACCGGAACAAATAGTGGCCCCGGCCAGCATCGCGGAACAAGCTTGGATCTGCATTTCGAACCGATGCTGATTGAAAGTGTCCCAGCAGGCATCTTCTAATTCTGAATCAAACGAGGTAAGCTTCCTCAGGCGTGCTCACGACCCCGGCGGGCATCGAATCGCAGATTTCAGCAAATGGAAAGACCGTGAACAAAGGGGCCGCAGGTATCGAGCAACATATCGCACTGGCTGGGCACTTTGATCCCTCTACGATGGGACCAATCATTGGAGGTGAAGCCGGTGATGCGCTCGCGGTGCTAAGCGGTGCGCCGGGCATCCCGATTCACCACCTCGCGGCTGAATTCTGGAAGCGTGGCATTCAGACTACCATCCTGGGCGGATTGAGTGGCGCCCCCGAACTCTATGCGCAGTCGTCTCCCCTAAGCGCGGTAGTCTATCCGAAACGCGGCAGGATTGGGTGGATTGCGGATGGCTGGCGGCAGGAGCGAGGCCTGCTTCTTCGATATCTCCAAAAAATCAATCCAACCATTGTTCACGCGCATTGGACAATGGAGGCTGCCAGGGCGGTTGCCGACTGGGATGGGCCGAAAGTGCTGACCGTGCACGACGCGGCTTGGGAATGTGCTCGCCTCGGCTCGAGTTGGCAGTGGGGGCCGCTGGCGCATGCGGCTACGCTGCGCTGGCTGGCCAACACATCCGCGGTTTTAGCGCGGTTTCAACATGTCATCGCTGTATCTCCTTATGTGGAGAATTACCTTCGGCAAAAACACCGCTTCCGCGGAGAGATACGGGTAATCCCCAATGGAATTCCGCCCCTTCCAGCATCGGCTCAGGTACCGGGCATCTTTCCCAAGACTGGCCGCGTAACCTTTGGGTGTTACGGGGATCCCTGGCCACTTAAGAATGTGCGCGCCGCCCTGCATGCCTTTCTGCGCGTTCATCGGGAGTTGCCCGACAGCAGGTTGCTCGTCTATGGGCCAGGTTGGGAGGCGGAGAAATCTCGCTACAGAAATATACCAATCGAGTTCCGGGGAGCCAGGAAACATATTACGTTTCTGAGTGAGCTCGCCAGTGAAGTCGATATCTGGGTCCACCCGTCCCGGACCGAAGCACATCCCATTTCGATTTGTGAGGCCATCCAGGCCGGATGTCCGGTGATAGCCGGTCGATCCAGCGGCGGAGTGCCCTGGACCCTCGACTACGGCCGAGCCGGCATCTTGGTTGACGTTGAAAACCCCGCAGAGATTGCCGAAGCTATGGTGGGGCTCGCCCGCAACAGGGAGCGGGCGATTGAATTGGTGACCTATGGCCGCCAAATGATCCTCACAAAGTGGAGTCCGGATCGCATTGTCGAGATGCATCTGGAATACTACAGGGAGATTGTTGATTCATGGGAAAGCCATAGAGTCTCTCGACGATGATTTCGACGCCTTTTGACGGTGCGAAATGCGAGCGGATTGTGGCGCTGCCCTCCTGAAATTCGGCGCCCTCAATCTCATCCGGCGCTGCCAGGAGCTTATTGATCTCGGCTGCAAGCGAAGCTGCATTGGGCTCCGCAAAGTGCACATGCGGAGCCAGCGCCTCAAAATCTACCAGTCCTGGCACCCGTGAAAGAATTACGGAACACCCGGAGGCAATCGCCTCGAGCGGAGCGATTGCCATACCTTCGTGTAGCGACGGCATTACAAACAGGTCGCAGGACCACAGATATGTACGGATATTCTGTTGAGATCCGCAGAATCGCACATTTTCATTGATCCCCAGTCGCCGTGCCAGATCCTGCTCCGAGAGGTCATTCTGCTCGGCTCCAACGTGCAGGTACAGCAGTTCCGTCTTGGCCTGCAGGATGTGTACTGCGCGAAGCAGTTCACAGTGGTTCTTCACCTCGGCGCAGTTTCCTACGCTCAGAATGACTTTTGCGCTGGACGAGATTCCCAAAGCCTCGCGTGCTGCTGCGCGTTCCTCTTTTGTCGGAAACCGGAAATGCTCAACATCGATCCAATTAAATATCCGGACTCCGACATTTCTGAATTCTTCCGATTCGCACTTTGCAACGGAGTCGCTAATCATGCCGTATCTGCCTCCGAGGAATCGAACGATTCTCCTCTCAAGAGCTTTTCTTCTTCGGAGCATGCCGTGGAAGTGAAATGTACCGTGAACGCTCAATGCCACCGTGG
>PMWR01000442.1 GCA_003166055.1 Acidobacteriaceae bacterium | reverse complement strand
GATTCCGGGGGTGCAATCGCATCGCGTGGATGCGGGGCTGCACCAACTGGCGGTGAGCGAGCCGCACCGGGTGGTGCCGATGATTTTTACGGCGTTGACCGAGCAGGGGCTGCACCTGAGCGAGTTTCGCACCCACTCGGCGACGCTTGAGGACGTGTTTGTGAGGCTGACGGGAAGGAATCTGCGCGATGAGTAAGCTGGAACAGAGCAGCCTTTTTCAGTTAACGCTGGTGCGGTTCAAGCTGTTTTTGCGCGAGCCGGAGGCGATCTTCTGGATCTTCTGCTTTCCGATTCTATTGGCAATGGGGCTGGGGATTGCGTTCAGAAACCGGCCGGCGGATGTGCTGCAGGTGGGCGCGACCACGGCGCAACTGGCGCAGGCGCTGGCCGCGGACAAGGGGTTGACCTCGGTAACGCTTGACGAGCAGGCGGGAACGCATGCGCTGGCTACGGGGAATATCCTGCTGCTGGCGATTCAGAGGCCAGATGGGGTGGCGTACAAATACGACGACACCAATCCCGATGCGCGAGTTGCGCGGCTGCTGGCGGATCGTGCGATTCAGACGGCGGCGGGGCGGCACGAAGCGGTTCATGCCGAGAACGAACTGGTGCATGAGACCGGCTCGCGCTATATCGACTTTGTGGTGCCGGGGCTNNCTGCTCAAGAGGATGGTGGCTTCACCGATGCCGAAGTGGCAGTACCTGGCTTCATTTCTGCTCTCGAGGCTGGTGATGCTGATCATCGAGGTTGTGGTGTTCCTGGCTTTTACGCTGCTGGCCTTCGGAGTGCCGTTTCGCGGGTCACTGATTGATCTGGGCTTTCTGTGCGTGTTGACTTCGCTGGCGTTTTCGGCGCTGGGACTGCTGGTGGCTTCGCGGGCGAGAACGACGGAAGCTGTTTCAGGGCTGATGAACCTGGTCATGCTTCCGATGTGGATTTTGTCGGGGATATTCTTTTCGGCGTCGCGGTTTCCCGCGCTGATTCAACCGGTGGTGCGGGCACTGCCGCTGACAGCGGCTATCGACGCGATGCGGGGAAACATGCTGCAAGGGATGAACCTGGGACAAATGATGATTCCGGTTGCGATATTGATCGCGTGGTTTGTTGTTCCGTTCGCGATTTCTCTGCGCATCTTCCGGTGGAGATAGAAGCAGGGGTTAGTGGCTAGTGGTTAGTGGTTAGGAAAAGTTGTGGCGCAGTTTCACGATTTCTGTGAAAGCGTGAATCGGGGAGTGGATTGCGCGAGTGACTCCTTTAGCAGATTGCGGCCTAGCGCCAAGGCGCGCTCATCGAGTTCGACCCATTTCGGATTCTTAAGAAGGCGACGCAATGCGGCGTCGATGCTTGCTTCGGGCAGCACGTTTGTGGCTTCGAGCAGCACGCCGAGCATGACCATGTTGGCGGCTCGCGCATCGCCAAGTTCGGCGGCGAGATGCGTGAAGCTGCGGGCGAGGATGTGAAGATCGGTACGTTCGCATTCGGCGGGCAGTGTGTCGCCGTTGTAGACGATCCATCCGCCGGGGCGCACGCTCGCGCAGAACTTGTGGAGCGAGGGCTCGTTCATGGCAACGAGGACATCGGGATGGGTGACCAACGGCGAATCGATGGGCTGACCGGCGAGGCGGACGTGGCAGTTCGACGTGCCGGAGCGCATCTCGGGGCCATACGATGGGAGCCACGAGACTTCAAGGCCGGCATCGAGGCCTGCTTCGGCCAGCACTTCACCGAGCAGCAGGACACCCTGGCCGCCAAAGCCTGCCACGCGCACGCGCAGGTCGAGGTCTGCAGTCTCTTGATTCATGTGGTGCGCATTGCCTTCCGGCAATCCTGCTTCGGCAACGCCGAGGATACGCGGGACCTGTTCGAGCGGCGGAGCATTCTCAGGCAAAGGCTTTGGCTGTGCGTCTTTGGCGCGGTCCTTGAAGACTCCCAGGGGAAAGGTCTTCTCCATCACATCGCGCACCCAGTGCTGCGCTTCCACGGGTTGCATCTTCCAGATGGTCGGGCAGGGGGAGAGGACTTCAATCAGCGAAAAGCCGAGGCCGCGCGTTTGATTTTCGACTGCCCGGCGGATGGCGCGCGTGGCCTGCGCGATCTGCTTGTTGTCGCCGAGGCCCACGCGCTCGATGTAGACCGGAGCCTCGAGCGTGGCGAGCAGTTCGCTCATGTGGAGCGGATAGCCTTCATTGGCGGCGTTGCGGCCGCCTGGCGTGGTTGTGCTCTTTTGGCCGAGCAGCGTGGTGGGCGCGGCTTGTCCGCCGGTCATGCTGTAGATGGCGTTGTTGACGAAGATCACCGTGATGTTTTCGCCGCGGTTGGCGGCATGCAAAATCTCGGCCGAGCCGATGGCCGACAGGTCGCCGTCGCCCTGATAGGCGATGACGATGCTCTCCGGACGGCTGCGCGTGACGCCGGTGGCGACAGCGGGGGCGCGGCCATGCGCGGCCTGGATGTTGCCCACGTCGAAGTAGTAGTAGGTGAAGACCGAGCAGCCGACCGGGGCGATAAGAATGGTGCGGTCTTGTATGCCCAACTCGTCGATGGCGCGGGCGAGCATCTTGTGCACAACGCCGTGGCCGCAGCCGGGGCAATAGTGCGTCTGGTGTTGCAGATCCGCTTTGCGCTCATAGGTCTGGTAGAAGGACTTGGCGCGGCCGTGTGCTACGGCATATTCGGGATTGCTGACAGAGGTCTCATTCTGAGCGGTCCTGAGAGCGGGCTGTACGGGGGCTAAAGCCCCCTCTCTCTCATTTAAGGAGGTGTGCGGCACGACTGAAGTCGTGCCCTTTCGCACATCTAGGTCAGAATCAAGGATTGTCAGCACACAGTCTTCGGGGATCAATTCGCTCGACAATTCATTAGACATGGATCACCTGCTGTTCTTCCGATTGCGATGCCGGCTGGTGTTCGACAGCCAGTTTTCGCACGAGCCTCAGGACCTCTTCGTGCGTGGGCACATTGCCGCCGACGCGGCTGAGGAACTCGACCGGGCGGGCTCCGTTGAGCGCGAGGCGCACATCTTCGATCATCTGGCCGTTGCTCATTTCGACAACGATGAAGACGCGCGCGTGCTGNNGCGATGCGCTGGAAATGCAGTTTGGGAAATGGGTAGAGGGTGATGGGGCGAAGCACGCCGACATTGATTCCGGCGGCGCGCGCTTCGGATGCTACGGCTTTTAGAATTCGTGCTACGATCCCGTAACCCACGAGGACAATCTCAGCGTCCTCGGTGTGGCACTCTTCGGCTCGGGTTTCAAGCTGCTCGGCGCAGAGGTATTTTGTTTCGAGATCGCGATTATGGGCTTCCAACTCGTCGCAATCCAGATGGAGCGAATTGATCAGGTTGGCGCGCGACTCGGCTGTGCCGGCTACAGCCCATTCGGGCAGATGGGGCGCGACGGCTTGCTGCGGGAACTCCACCGGCTCCATCATTTGCCCGATGAATCCGTCGGCGAGCAGGACGACGGGATTGCGGTAGCGGTCGGCCAGCTCGAAGGCGAGCGCAGTTAGATCGGCCATCTCCTGTACGGAGTGCGGGGCAAGAACGATGGTGCGGTAGTTGCCGTGGCCGCCGCCTTTGACTACCTGGTGATAGTCGCTTTGCTCAGCGGCGATGTTGCCCAAGCCGGGTCCGCCGCGGGTGATGTCGGCGATGACGCACGGGAGCTCCGCGCCAGCCATGTAGCTGATGCCTTCCTGCATGAGGCTGATGCCCGGGCCGCTCGACGCGGTCATACAACGAACGCCGGCGGACGCGGCGCCGTAGAGCATGTTGATGGCCGCTATTTCGCTTTCGGCTTGCAAAAACGTACCGCCCGCCTGAGGCAGAAACTGGGCGGCGGCTTCGGTGATTTCACTGGCCGGAGTGATGGGGTAGCCATAGAATGCGCGGCAGCCAGCGAGGATAGCGCTCTTGACGATCGCTTCATTGCCTTTCATCAGTTGCTTGCGCATGGGGCAGCTCCTTCTGTGCCGGCGATGGGAGGAATCATGTCCGCCGACCGGCGATTGACGGCACGCAGCACGGTGATGGCGCCCGGCTCGGGGCACGCCATGAAGCAGATGCCGCAACCGGTGCAGCCCGCGCCCGCGTACATTGCCGTTCGGTAGCCGGAGTGATTCAGGTGCTCATTCAAGCGAATCACCTTGGGCGGGCAGGCTTCGACACAGAGGCCGCAACCCTTGCATTCGTCCTCGTCGATTCGCAGGATGCCTCGGTCCAACTTTGTTTCGCTCATACGACGCTTCTTTCCGGCACAACAAAGGTTGTCCTGGGCTGCGGCACGGGGCGAAATGGATCGCTTGCCTGTGCTTGCGATGCCATCGGCCGAGCTCGTCTGGAGCCAACCAAGACACCTCTGAAAGCCCGAGTTACTCTATGCCCGGCGAGAGGGGATTGCCGTGATGTGGGTCACCGCGGCGGGTCGCAAACGGCTTCAACAGGTAGCGGGAAGAGGCCTGTTTTCGTTTTCGGGGACCCAGGAGCATCACGCAGGGGCTACAGCCCGACTCATTTTATGGGCTTTATCGGCACGACCGAAGTCATGCCCTGAAAAGAAACAGGGCGGAGGATGGAAAAACCCGATTC
>PMWR01000481.1 GCA_003166055.1 Acidobacteriaceae bacterium | reverse complement strand
TCCCACTCTCTCCGCCAGACCTTTCTGTATCTTCCTCATTCCAATCACAAATAATAGAAAATAGGGCGGTTGGACGATTTCCGTGCCGTCCGCGTTGTCCGCATTTTCCGTCGAATTCGGCCTCTGGGACGCTTTTTGCATGACAACGGCCGGGATGCATGACAACGGCGAACGCGGTCTCCTCACTGCGCCAATCTTCGCGTAGAACGAACCACTAGCATTCCCTCCGTGCGCACAATGCCCAGGTGCATCGACACGCCGCTACCGGAGGAATCGCCCCGGTTTGGACCGCTTGTCCTCGGTCCAAGCCGCGTCCTCCGGCGGGGATATCCCACCAGGGTCCCGGCTATCCCTCACATCCAGTACGGCTTAAACCAGCGTACAGCGCGCTGATCTACAAGCATTCTTCCGCAGAAATACAGCCTTGGAGCTTCATTCGGATGCCACAGATATTCGACAATATCGATAACCAGTTGCTGCCGGCGCTTAGAACAACACTGTCGGTCTCCCATAGGTCGGACTTCTGCGTTGGGTACTTCAACCTGCGCGGCTGGAGGCAGCTCGACGAACAAATTGAAAAGTGGGCGGGAGGTGACGGCGAGTGCTGCCGCCTTTTGGTCGGCATGCAAACGCTCCCCCAGCAGGAGATTGCCAGCGCGTACGGCATCATTAAGCACGACGCTGAACTCGACAATCAGACTGCGGTACGACTGAAGAAGGCGCTTGCGGAGCAGTTCCGGACTCAGCTCACCATTGGTGCCCCCACAGACGCGGACGAGATCGGCCTTCGGGGACTAGCCAAGCAGATTCGCGCTAAACAGGTCATTGTCAAACTGCACCTCCGTCACCCCCTTCACGCGAAGCTTTACCTGTTTTTTCGGCACGATCCGGTGAGTCCGGTCAATGGCTTCTTGGGGAGCAGCAATTTGACCTTTGCAGGTCTGTCGAAGCAGGGCGAGTTGAACGTCGATATAACAGACCACGACGCTTGCAAAAAGCTGGCGACTTGGTTCGATGATCGGTGGAAAGACAAGTGGTGTCTGGACATTTCAGCCGAAATTGCGGACATCATCGATCAGAGTTGGGCACGGCCCCAACCGATTCCGCCGCACCATATATATGTCAAGATGGCCTATCACCTCTCTCAGGAAGCGAGGGAAGGGATCGTTCGTTTTGGCATCCCGAAGGACTTCGGGGACCAGCTTTTTGAGTTCCAGGAGAAGGCGGTCAAAATTGCCGCTCACCACGTACAAAAGCGCGGCGGCGTCTTGCTCGCCGATGTCGTGGGACTCGGCAAAACCCTGATGGCGACCGCTCTGGCCAGGGTTCTGGCAGACGAGCTAATGCTGGAAACACTTGTTCTCTGCCCGCTGAATCTGGTCAAGATGTGGGAGGACTACTGTCACACATATCGACTTCCTTCCTGCAAAGTCATGTCCTACTCCAAGGTTTTGCAGCAGCTTCCAGATCTTCGCCGTTATCGACTCATCATTCTCGACGAAAGCCATAACCTGCGGAATCGTGAGGGAAAGACCTACCGGGTAATTCTGGAATACGTCCAGAAGAACGACAGCAAATGCATACTGCTAATTGAAGTGAGGCGGCGTGTGATTGTTCCGGATGCAAGATTGGATGCTCGGTCGGCAATGTAGAGCGCTACGGGCCTGTCGTCCTCAATGGGTAGATGGATGTACCGGACATCCGCCGTCCTGTGGGCGACGCACTCTTCGCAGACAGTGATTACGGTCGAAATCCGGTTTGGGTTGCCGTTGTTGCAGACTCGGCACGTGCACCATCGAGCTTTTCGCTGATGGTGTTCACAAAAACGGTCAGTTGGGTTGTGAACGCCTCAAGCTGCGTGCTTTGGAGGCTGGCAACGTCACCGATGCGCTGCCCCACCGAGAGACGTTCGTCGAAATCGGACGAAGTGTAGGTGCGACCATTCTCGCTTTCGTTGGCCATGAAGTGCTTCATCAGCGAAGCTGCCTGCCAGTGATTGGGATCGGGGCCCTGCATTCCACGAATGAATGCAACCGCCAAGGCGCCGAGGAGGTACGGGTCTTCGCCCATCGACTTCTCAGTGCGGCCCATCGCGGATCGCGGCTCAGGTCAGTATTCGGGGCGCGCACCACGATTCCACCGAAGTCGAAATTCGGGTTCTGGTAGTAGTAACGTGCCTCTTCCCCTTCCAGGGCGCCGACCTTTTTCATCAGCGCGAAATCCCAGGTCTCGCCCAGGCCCTTTTCCTGAGGAAAGGTCGTGGTGGGCACGGGTTGACGACCGCGCGGCCCCCGTAGGCCTGGGCCCCCGAGCGCGAGACCATGTAAGCCTTCCGCCTCATCGGAAAACACAAGATGGAGACGCGGGATCTTGGGGGTGGCCGTCCATGAGTTGGACCTTCTCATCCAACGTCAGGCGTTTGAGCAGATCGGCGATGCGCGCGTCGTCGCTCAGTTTGGGGTTGCGAAACGGATAATCCACCTGCGCTCTTGCTTCGAACGTTATCGAAGTAAGGAAGAAAAGGAGAAAGAGGAGCGATTCTTTACATCTGCTTTGCCGCATGTTTATGATCCTTGCTGCTGCCGCTAAACACTGCGGTTCTATTCCACAAGATCGACCTGATTAGGGCCGAGTTTCATTGTGCCGTCGTAGGATTGGTGCGTGAGATCTCCATGCGTTTTCTTGCCAACTGTGACGACTTTTCCCTCGTCTGTTGTATTCACGTATAACGTGCGTCCATTGACCATCCGCGCATAGACTCCATCCGGGGTTTGAGGACCAGGTTGTATTCCCAGCGGCTCAAGGAAGCTGCGGACAATCGGACCGATAAGAGAGGGCTGAGCCGGCGCCGCGAGGTAGACGGCCTGTCCCTTGCCGTATTTGTTCACCGTTACTGCGGGAGGGTGGCCCGGCATGTTCGAGAATGTTGCCAGCGTTTTTGCAGCCTGTGGCTCCAGAACCTCGTAGTACCGGATGCTCGCCTTCGCGGTCATGCCTCCCAGTTCGAACTCCGGCAGATCGTCCGGCGAATAGAACTGCGCGGTTCGCAGCCCGAATAAGTCGTTCAACCTTCCCGGTAATGGGGTGTCGAACCACTGCCCGTGCTCGTCGACCTTGGCGGAGAATGCCGTCATCAGGACTGTGCCCCCTCCGCTCACATAATCCCGAAGAGCCTTCGCGCTGGCGGCATCCATCACATAGTCTGCGGGTACTACGACGAGTTTGTAAGCCGAAAGGCTGTCATGTCCGATGTTGATGATGGCCGTATCGATATTCGCGCGAAAAAAAGGTTCAAAGGCTCCTTGTACCTGCTCCGTATAAGAAGGCTTGAAATATTGACGCGTCGTATTGGAAGGGCCGTTTGGGTTTGAATCGACGAAGGAATCGAAGGAATACGCAATGGCGACTTCTGGGTGTGTGTAGCGCGGGAATCCGAGTTGCGAAAGCTGTCGAAACTCCTCCGCAATTCGCGCGAATTCATCCACCTTCCATGAAGGGGTGCCATCATGGTCCACCAGCCCGAAGAGCGCCTGCTCCTCTCCGCCCAGATGACTATTGAACGTCCATGCAAGGAACCCCTGCGCTCCCATCATGAGTCCCAGGTAGGCGTACATGCGGCTTCGCCCCGGAGTTCCGTAGTTGCCTCCACCGCCGGCGGTGAACTCATTGAACCACATAGGCGTGGCCAAATCGCCTTTCGTTGTAAGCGCGCCAAATACGCCGCTGATCGGGTCACTCGGATAGAAGCCCTCCGCGCCATAAGAGACATACGACTTGTAGGTGCTGAGATAATCGAAACCTCGCCTCGGTGCGGTATCCCAGAGATTCGAGATCGCCGGCGTATCAGGCATATTGCGGCGACGAATCGCATCGAGTTCCTCGAGCCGCGCCACTGTGANNAGCGGCAAGTCTACGTCCTCGAAGCTGCTTAACCTGCGCGACCACCGCTGTGTCGCCCACACCTTGTTGAGTTGTTCGATGGTTCCGTACTTGTTCTTTAGCCAATTGATGAATCGTTCCCGGTCGGCTTCCGAGTACGACATGAATCCGTTCCCGATTTCATTGTCATAGCCAACAGCAATCACTGCGGGATGGTGCGCATACCGTTTGGTCATCGCATCCGCAAGAATTGACGCCTCGCGCGCATAGTCAGGATCGCTGATGTCATCCATGTAGCGCTCCGCGGGCGGACGGCGCTCTCCAAACTGGTTAACGATATCGACTTCCGGGTACCTGCGATGCAACCAGATGGGCGCCGGTAATCCCGGAATGTCCAGGATGACCCTGATCCTGTTGGCCTGCATCTTGTCCATTATCTTGTCGAACCATTCGAATTCAAATCTGCCTTGCGAGGGTTCGAATGAATCCCACGACAAGTCTCCCATGCGCACGACGTTGAATCCCGCGTGCTTCATGATCGCGATGTCGTGATCGATCTGCTCAGGTGTGCGATCGATGGGCTGGTAACAAGTTCCGACAAAAAGCTGTCCACGACCCGGCCAATTTGGGTGCGCAGGTGCATCCTGAGCCACAGCAGTCCCGCTGAGAGCCAATCCGGCAACCAGGAAAAGCGCCAGTTGCGTGACCGAGACGCTCGAGCATTGTCGGCGACTCGACGACTGAATCCTATTTCTCATGAAGCCCTTCTTGCGTAAGGAAGCGAATAATCGTCTGATCCTTCTTCAAGACTACTTGGAACTGGTCGAACCCTCCATGGCGCGATGACCGAAATGGAAGGACGGGAGATCTGCTTTGGGGTTATTTGGCAGTCTCAGTGAATGTGACCGAAGCTCCGCCAAGCGCGAACTGGTCCTGCGCGGTGACGGTCACAGTTCCCTGGGTTGAAGGCAGCGTCAGAGTTACCGAGGCGTTGCCCGATGTGTTGGTTTGGACGATCACGCGGCTGCCTCTGTTGACGCCATTGGAGAGGGTGCCGGCCGAAGTGGTAAACAGAATTTCCGCGCCGGTGGCCGACGTTCCAGGCAGGTCTGGAGAGAGCGTAACGGTGAGCGGGTGTGAGAGAGGGTTGCCGGCCTTGCCCGATTGGTGGTCGCCCGACTGCTTGAGCGTGGCACCCGGTGAGCCGACGACGATCCAACCGCCCTCTGTCTGAGTGGAGACGCCGTCAGTGCCGGTGACGGTATAGTGGCAGAAGCCTGGGGTGTTTCTGGTGTTGACGGTAATGGTGGCCGGCTTGGTGGGGGTGATGGTGGCGTCGGTCAGCGTGAGGGAGCCGCGGCAGGGCCTGGCGCCCTCGAAGGCATCGAGGTCGGCGGTGGTCAGGGTCACGGAGGCCGTGCCGCTCACGATCCTGGGATGCAGAATTCCCTTGTCCAATGCCGGAACCATTAGATCGTCCGGATTCAAATACCACTCCGAGGCAGGCTTGGAGGGCTGAGTTCCGCTGATCACCAGCAGCGTGATGCTGTAGGGGGCAAAGCTCTGCGTCGCGCTCCAGGCAGTTGAGGCCGAAGTGGTGATCGAGCCGGGACTAGTCGAGACCAGCGTGTACGCCGTATAGGTGCTGGCGGTGAAGCCATTCAGGTTGAAGGTGACATTCGCCGTGTTGCCCGGATCTTTGTTCAGGACCATGATGGTCATCGTCGTCCCGGCCGCATCCAGAGCGGCGTAGCTGGTGAACAGGTCCGGATTGCTGGTGCTCCGGTCCGAGATGGAGAGCGTCCCGAATCCATGCGTCGCCCCGTCGTAGGTGGTGTAGAGCTTCATGGCTTGAAAGTTGGGATGAGGCTGCTTGGTGGTATCGTCGGTCGCATCAGGCCCACCCCAGCGCGTGGAAAAACTCAGCCCCTCGCGGCCCATGACGCCAAAGGCATCCGCGTCGGAGAGTGCCGTCGAAAAGTCCCATTCAGGTTGCGGAGCCATCCACGACTCCCACTCGGAGAAGGAGAGCGGGGTTCCTGGATAAATGGCGTTCACCAGGGCCTTGAGTCGCGGGATAAGGAAGGTGACGCTGCGGCTTGGCTGGGTTTTGGTAATCCAGTCCGCATCGATTCCCGCGTTGGAGTACACAGGATCCCAATACGTGCGATAGACCATTCCCGCGGCGGCTCGCTTTTGCGAGTTGGTGTATTTGGAGATGTCAACATTGGGGCCGACATAGGCGTGGACGTCCAGGACATCGAGCGTACGGCCGCCGTTGATCTGGTCGAGCCAATAGATCTGATTCAGCCACCAGGGAAGAAAGTCGATGCCAGCATGGGCTGCCCTGTCGTCTCCGGTTGGGCCAGCCGACCAGAGGAAATTCCAGCAGCAGGTAACGGGACCGAAACGAACCGCTTGGGGATCCCATTCTTTGATCTTGATCCCCTTCAACTCAAATAGATTCGCCAGCTCCGTGTATCCGGGATGGG
>PMWR01000344.1 GCA_003166055.1 Acidobacteriaceae bacterium | reverse complement strand
TACCGTAATCGGGCATGGAGTCTCCGTTTAATTCCAGATAGCGTATCGTCTCCAACAGCGTGTCCGCTAGTCTATTCAAGAAGGGAATGTGCGCGAAACCCGGTGCCCGCGTCCATTGCCCAACATGCACCAAACCGAAAGGCCTGGCCTCGAGACGGAGGGGTGATTTGCGATGGAGCGGCCACAGGCCTTGATTGGCGAGGAGTGGTGTTCCGCCGAACCGGATGAGCCGGCGGTATACGGAAACCAAGGCTTCGCGGAAAGCACAAGAGAGCTCGACTGTAGACTTCTGCCTTCAGAATCTGCCTGCATTTGGTTTTTCAATGACTTACAACACCGCGGGGACTGCCAAAATACGCGGAAGTCGTGCAAGAAAGCAGGAGTTGTGGGTTGGGCTGTGGGTTGGGAAACCGCGTGGTCGCCCTGAACATTGTATTTATGGACTATTGATCTATAATTGCATACATGATCTCCCGCCGTCTCACTCCTCATCTGAATGAACTGCTTCGCCACTCACCGGCGGTGGTCCTGTTGGGGCCGCGTCAGGCCGGAAAGACAACTCTCGCTTTGGAGATTGGGGCGCAGACTGCCTCGATCTACCTGGATCTTGAGGACGAGAACGACCGCGCCAAACTCGCCAATCCCAGCAAGTATCTCGCGGACCACGAAAGCGAATTGGTGATTCTCGATGAAGTTCACCGCTTGCCGGAGCTGTTTCAGCAGTTGCGGGGCATCATCGACCGGGGACGGCGGCACGGAAAAGCCAATGGACGCTTTCTCCTGCTGGGGTCAGCCGCCATGGACCTGCTCAAGCAGTCCGGCGAGAGCCTGGCTGGGCGTATCTCCTATCTCGAACTCGGCCCCTTCGATGCCCTGGAGATCGATCCGGCCTCTCTTGAGACGCTCTGGGTCAGGGGNNGTCTTCTCTGGCGGCGCAATTTTATTCGCACCTACCTAGAGCGCGACATCTCGCAGTTCGGACCCCGCATACCGGCTGAGACGCTGCGGCGATTCTGGACCATGCTGGCGCACAATCAGGCTCAGATTCTGAATGCGGCTACTTTAGCTCGCGGTCTGGCCGTCGATGGCAAAACGGTTGCCGGTTATCTCGATCTCCTAGTTGACCTGCTGCTTGTCCGGCGATTACCGGCCTGGCACAGGAATGTTGGCAAACGGCTCGTCAAGTCGCCCAAGGTCTACGTGCGCGATAGCGGCATAGCGCATGCGCTGCTCGGCATTCGGGATAAGGAAGCTCTGCTCGGTCATCCGGTCGTTGGTCAAACCTGGGAGAGTTTTGTTATTGAGACTCTGATCACCGCAGCGCCGGACGGAACCGAGGCACACTACTATCGAACTTCCAACGGGACCGAGGTGGACCTTCTTCTCACGCTTCCTGGCGGAGAACTGTGGGCCATCGAAGTCAAACGCACCATGGCTCCGAAGATCGAGCGCGGCTTCCATTCCGCCTGCTCCGATCTCAACCCGCAGAAGCGATTCTACGTGTACCCAGGCACCGAGCGATTTCCGCTCGACGACAGGACGGATGCCATCGGTGTCGTCGAACTCGCCAGGGCATTCCAATCGGTGACGTAGGGACAAGTTCGCAATACAGAGAGAAACGGTCATGAATAGCCCTCGAGCCCTGTAATATGTCGAACTAAAACGAGAGAATCTCTTAATCCGACAAGGGGTCCTTTGGGGGTGTTGCCCGAATTCGCCAAAATTGAGCCAATTAACCCAAATGCAAGGCTTTAGTGTGCGGGTCTTTAGAACATATCTCGTCTCTTCGTTGTTCATGTCTTCCAAAAGCGCCAAACTGCCTCGATCTCCGGTGTGAATCCAAGATCTCCTGGATACTTGTGAGATTTTCGAATGAGGTGCAGAACAGTCAGCATGTCGTCGGCGATCGCTGAATCGACACCCCAGAGATCCCGCGGGTCCCATTTTCCGTTCTCGTCTGCGTTGTGCCATGCCAAGAGAAAATCCGCGACGCGACGCGCCTGGCCACCGGTCTGATTACGTGCGATATCGAGTAGCCGCGCGACTGCACTGTAGTCGTCCTGGTCTTCAAAACGCAATCCCTCCATGGGTCATATCCTCGAATTCAGAATGTTTCTGTTCACTACATATTATTAGGTGAGTTGGACACCGCCCTGGAAGAAACTGAACTGTTGGTCTCCGAGCTTGTCGGCAGGCAACAAAACGACGACAAATCCACTTGCTACGCTGTCTCCGTTAATATCTGCCGTAAGCCGCAGAAAATAAATCCACAACTCGCCANNTCCAAAAAACTCGCCGACGAGCTCTTTCTCTCCACTGCGGAGATTTCAAAGTCCCTGAATCGATGCAAAGACTCGGGCCTTCTCTATTGGTCCGACATGGAAAAGAGGGTCAATCGATTAGCATTGCTGGAATTCCTCGCTCATGGAATGAGATATGCTTTCCCCCCGGTCAAAGGCGGAATGGTGCGGGGAATTCCAACTGCGACCGCTACGAAACCGTTGAACTCACAATTCCTGGATGATAGGGAACCACCGCCAGTGTGGCCATATTCGGAAGGTACGGTTCGAGGACTTTCGTTCGCACCTCTTTTCAAATCTGCGCCAAAAGCAGCACTCGCCGATAGCAGGCTTTATGAACTCTTAGCTTTGTGCGACGCCATACGTGGCGGAAGAACCCGCGAGCGAGTGCTTGCCATCGAGCTGCTGGGAAAGGCTCTCAATACCTGATCCCAACTTTGCCTTTCTGCAACAGGCCGCCACGAAGCTCGGCCCATTGCTGAATGAAGTAGTCTTCATCGGTGGGGTGACTTTTGGATTGCTGATGACCGACGATCGCCGAAAGCTCCCGCCATTGTACGAACGTGGCTGGACCGAGTCTTGGAGATATTTGCTGGATCTGGTATGCGCCACGTTTGATCTGCTGCATCTGCTTGCGCTTGGTTATGCGCTTGCCGACGGCGGAGTTAGGCGAAGCCGGCGAATACCTGGCAGTGTCTGATGCCTCTCTTTGTTCCATCTCCACTCAATGAGCTATAAACGTCGCGAACGGTCGCATATATGTGTATAATATGACTTGTTATGAGTCGAACATCTCCATCCTTGTTGCCCCGGATCTCCCGTCTCGTGGAGGACTATGGCGGCAATCTGAAGCTGGCCCGTCTGCGCCGTAAATTTTCGGCTGAGACAGTGGCCCAGCGGGCAGGAATTTCGCGCAAGACGCTGTCAAGAGTCGAGCAGGGCGATCCTGCGGTTGCTCTCGGGATATACGCTCGTGTGATGCAAGTGCTGCGGCTGGAGAGCGATCTCGAGAAACTGGCTGCGGATGACCTTCTCGGTCGCAAACTACAGGATGCCAGATTGGCGACCAGGCGCAGAGCTCCAAAGCGCTCAGAGACATCATCGTCGCCTGATCGTGATCCCGGTAGCCAGGACGGGCTCTGCTGATGGCCCGTTTCGATACTGTTCAGGTATGCCTGGACCTTGAGCGCTTCAAGCAACCGGCCCTGATGGGCGCGTTGCATTGCCAGAGCAGCGGGGCCGGGGAGATTTTTTCCTTCGAGTATGAACGCGCATGGCTCAAAGGGCCAGAGGTTTTTGCATTTGACCCCGACCTTGCACTGGCCACTGGTCACCAATACCCCGGCCCCAACCGCGCCAATTTCGGCATTTTTCTGGACTCGTCTCCGGATCGGTGGGGAAGAGTATTGATGCAGCGACGGGAAAACATGCATGCGCGGAAAGAGAAGCGAAAACCGCGCGCACTCTCCGAGTGGGATTTTCTGCTAAGCGTTCACGACCAGACCCGCCTGGGAGCGTTGCGCTTTCGTGCGTTGGAGGATGGGCCCTTTATCGACAGCGACGTACGTTTTGCTGCGCCGCCGATTGCCTCCCTGCGTGAGTTGCAGGCGGCCAGTTTGCAGTTTGAGCGGCATATCGATGAGGAAGAGCATCCGGAGTATGAGCGATGGCTTACGCAGCTGTTTGCGCCTGGAACTTCACTCGGCGGCGCCAGGCCCAAGGCCTCGGTCCGCGATGAAGCAGGCTGTCTGTGCATGGCCAAGTTCCCGAGCCGGCAGGACACCCGCGATGTGGGCGGTTGGGAGTTGGTCGCGCATCGGCTTGCGGCAAAGGCGGGCATTCGTGTCCCGGAGGCAAGGCATCTTCGATTGTCAGAGAGTTCGTACGGGACCTTCCTGGTAAGACGCTTTGATCGAACTGCGTCGGGAGGCCGGCTGGCATTCGTTTCAGCCATGACCCTCACGCAGCGGGCCGATGGCGAGGCCGGAGCCAGCTACCTTGAACTGGTTGATCTTCTCCAGACGCGGGGCGCGAACACCCATGCCGATTGTGAGCAATTGTTTCGCCGTGTCTTGTTTAACATCCTGATTCACAATACCGACGATCATCTGCGCAACCACGGGTTCTTCATTGACGAACAGGGCATTCGGCTGTCGCCCGCCTACGATATGAACCCGTCGATCGACCGGGCAGACTTGTCTCTGGCGATCAACGAGGTCGAGACAGACTGCGATGTCTCGATTGCGATGGAGGCATGCAAGGACTATGGGCTGACTCCAGAACAAGCGGGGGGCGTGTTGAAGCAAGTGCGGGCGGCGGTTGCTGGATGGCGAGGCCAAGCAAACAGGCTGGGTATTCCGGAAGTGGAACAATCTCTGATGGCGACCGCATTCCAGACTTGATCCCGGTCTCGCAAACTGAAGAGACTTCGCTCGTGGTGGGAGTTGCCGCAGGGCTGCGTCACCCTCCGTAACTTAAAAGGCAATCTCCATCCAGTGATGGCCGAGGGAGAGCGGTCGGAGCGCCAAACCCAGCCCACTAAATAGGCAGGGCTGCGCAAAGGGCTCTCCTCCGCATTTTCGACTATACAGAATCCTTCTTATCAGACATTCCCACGCTCTTTGGCCTTTGGATAGTTTTGGCTCACCATGCGCAAAATCCGTAGTCCATCGCTCGAAGGGATCGGAACGAGATTGACGATGCCGAGTACAAAGTTGCACAGTGCAATCTGCCCCCCGATTCGGGGCACAAACAGGAACGGCAGTACCAGGCTCAGGTTGAACAAGGGCCCGGCAGCGGAGATTAGAACCTCATCCCGGCCGCAGCGGGCGGACGCACGCAGGGTGTACGCACCGCCCATGCGGAGCCCGAACTCACGCACCGGTACACCGAGGGCGGTCGCGGCTAGCATGTGCCCTGCCTCATGAAAAAGCAGGCTTCCCATCATCAAGGCCCCAGCCGGGAGACCAAGGCGCCAGCCGAATCCGCATATCCAGATACCTAAGAACGCACAGACGGCCGGGATAAGCCAGCCTGAGCGGTGCATACGGAACGGAATTTTTTGTCTGGACACGGCGCCACCAACACTTGGAAGGTGATGAGCATGCGCAGCTCATCGTGTTTGAGCGTATGAAGGTGTGCTTTCGAAACACAATGGTTGGAGAGCAAAAAATGGAGCCCTGCCTGCTTTTCTGTTGCTTTCTCGGTGCCTCGCAGCAAAGGGCCGAGGAATCGCCGCCCTTCGGGGAGGCCCCTCAAGTCTGTCATGTCATTGAAAACAATCGCCCCGCTCCCTCGCCAGTCTTCAAAGGCGGCGAATTGCAATATTCGCCTTATATTCGCCTATACTTGGCGAGTGGACAACTTCAGAGCGACTCACCACCGTGTGCTGATGAACTTCATGGTGCGCCCGGGCGGATGGCATATTTCGTTTCTGGAGAAGGATTGCCGAACTGTGTTGCCACTCAAGCTCACCTTCGCCAACGAAGGCAAGATTCGTGCCATGCATGATCGGTGCGGGTCGCAGCTCCTGGAGGACAAGCAGGCACTAGAGCACGGCCTCAACACGGGACGCGGGAG
>PMWR01000246.1 GCA_003166055.1 Acidobacteriaceae bacterium | reverse complement strand
CTCACCCGAGGGGTGCACCCCACGTAGTGTCAATCCCCATCTCCACCTGTCTTCAAGGCATCCTCTTTGCTGTCAACGCTTTCCGCTAACAGCCCGTTTGCCGATTATTTCCCTCATTTGTCGCACAATGATCACAGCGGAACCAGAGTCGATGCTGCCCGTCTCCTCTATGCCGCTCGAGATCGCCCACCGCGTGCTCAGAAACTCATCGCCGCAGCAAAAATCCGTCCACTGAACCCAGAGAAAAGAATGAACCCATTCCACTTTTGCCGAATCTTCGCCATAAAAGAGTCTAAGTTGCACAAACATAAACAGATATTTACCTCGCCTTTCATTCTCTTTTTCTTCGCTATCCTGGGAAGTACGCGGGGTGGCCGGGCGCAAGGGAAAGGAATAGCCTGGGCACTCGTCCCGGAGGGACCGGACGAAAATAGCCACGGGTGGAACCCGTGGAATCCCGCCCCCACCGACGCCGCCGTCCTGGGGGGACGGCATGATTCGTCCCCAAAATTATCCGCAGCTTGTTTGCCGATCATTTCCCCCATCTGGCGCACAATCATTAGAGAACTCCCCCGCGCCGTCGCGCCCAACTCTCGGTTCGCGCACAGGCCCGTGCAAGTTCTCCGTTTTCAGGAATTTGGCTTCCAGATTCCTCAAAAACAAGGTACTTACGCCAGAACTCCGCCTCCAGCGCCTTGAAAAGAGACAATTTGCTCCAAACACACCGGGTGGGATGGGGAGGGGGGGTGCTTCCGTTGCGGACCGTTCACACCCCGCAAGAAAGGACCTCACAAATCGCACCAAGTTAAGATAAGCCATGCCCGTAACGAAACCATCGCCGAAGAAGAAGTCCGCAATGAAACCCCTGCGCGGCGACCTGGCCCCCGACCGTATCGCCGCCATCCTCAAGGCTCTCGACGAAGCCTACCCCGCCGTCGAGTGCGCCCTCATCCACTCCTCCCCCTGGGAGCTGCTGGTGGCCACCATCCTCTCCGCCCAGTGCACCGATGTCCGCGTCAACATGGTCACGCCGGAGCTCTTCAAGCGCTTCCCCACCCCCGCGGCCATGGCCAAAGCAACCCAGCCACAGCTTGAAGCCCTTATAAGGACCACCGGCTTCTTTCGCAACAAGGCCAAATCCATTCACGGCGCCGCCCGCAAAATCATCGCTGACTTCAGCGGCCAGGTCCCGCATACCCTCGCCGAACTCATCACCATCCCCGGCGCAGCCCGCAAAACCGCCAACGTCGTCCTCGGCGTCAGCTTCAAAAAGGCTGAAGGCGTCGTCGTCGACACCCACGTCTTCCGCATCGCCCGCCGCCTCAGCCTGGCCAAAGGCGACATACCTCAAAAAGTCGAGCAGGAGTTAATGCGCGTCATTCCCAAGGACCGCTGGATCGACTTCTCCCACCAGATCATCCATCACGGACGCCAGGTCTGCGAAGCCCGCAAACCCAAATGCGACCGCTGCAACCTCGAGCAGCTCTGCCACTCCAAAGACAAAACCTGGCAGTCTTGATATTCAGTTCTCTTCGCAGAGCCCTCGAATCGAGAAACCATCCAGGAACCTCTGCCAGTGAATTGCCGTAGACTATCTGCAGAAAGAGAAAGACATGCGCAATCGTGCGGTACGATCCGCCCTGTTCGATCTCGGGGCTGGAATTGTTGCGATCGTAATCGTCCTCGGCAGTTGCTTTGCTTCCACTCGGATCTCATTTGATTTTCGCGCCATCTTTGCTATCAGCGGCGTGGCCTTCTTCTTCGCCGGCTTTGCCAGAGGCTCAACGCCCACTGGGCTAGTGTGGCAAGCGCTTCGGGTAAGCGCAGGCGGTGTTCTAGGAGTCGCCGCGCTGATCATGAACAACGGTTTTCATCGGCTCTCTTTTCCGGCCAGCCTGTTCGCCGCTGGCGTGCTGGCTTCGGCGGCGGGCATTGTTGCACGGCATTCATGGCCAGGCAGTCGCGTTCGGAGCTTCGGAATTGCGACGACAACGCTCCTCCTGGTCGCGATTGGCGCGTTGGCAGCAATGCCGAACCTGCCGGCGTATTCCACCTTCGATGCGCGTAGCCAGTCGCCGGCCGCAGTTAACCTTTCCGTTGACGGTCATGGCATCGCCTCTGCCGATCTTCGCGGCCGCGTTACGGTTCTCGCCTTCTACGCGAGTTGGTGTTCCGCATGCTTTCAAGAGCTTCCTCACGTCGACAAGGTCTATCAGCAATTTCGCAACGATTCCAGGGTCGCTTTCTATGCCGTCGATACCGGATGGGGCGGTGAGACGCCGGAACTCGGAGAAAACTCTCTCCAGCGGCGCCACATCGTTCTCCCCATGGCATTCGACTCGGGAGCTACCGCACAGGCATTGAAGGTGGATGCCCTTCCTTCGCTGGTCCTGCTGGACTCCGCGGGCAAGGTGAGGTTTGTCCATGAGGGTTTTGACGTATCGGAGAATCTGGAATCGGGTTTAACTCGTCGAATTCACGAGCTCGTGAACAGCGGCAATCCAACCGAGTGAGTTTCCTCAACTCACCCGCCGCGGCCGCCAGGTCTGCGACGCCCGCAAACCCAAATGCGACCGCTGCAACCTCGAGCAGCTCTGCCACTCCAAAGACAAAACCTGGCAATCATAACCAAGCAAGCCAGTTAGTCAGTGGGCGGCAAGCAATAAAAATCGCGCGCAAGCACGGTCTATCGCCAGAATAACTGGCTCACGGCGGCAACCAGCCCCGGAATATCCGACGGCTCGGCCTCAATCGCCGGCTCCCAGCCAAGTTCCCGCAGCGTCTCGCTCGTAATCGGTCCAATCGAAACCGCTGGAACCCCAGCCAACGGCCACTCCAACCCAGCCGCCCGCACCGCCTCCGCCAGATGCGTCACGCTCGACGAGCTGGTAAACGTCGCCGCATCGATTCCGCCCGCCATCGCCTGCCGCAGCAGTTCCGGCGCAGCCTCGGGCATCACGTTCCGGTAAGCGTCCACCACATCGACCGTCGCCCCGGCCGCGTGTAGCGCATCCGGAATCACGTCCCGCGCAACGGCAGCCCGCGCCAGCAGGATCCTCTGCCCAGCAGCCAATCCAACCATTCCCTCAATCAAACTTTCGGCCACGTAAATCACCGGTACAAAGGTAATTTGAAACCCAGCCTCCCGCGCCGCAGCCGCCGTCCCTTCACCCACCGTTGCCACCTTCATCGAAACAGACCGCCCCAGCTCAATCCCCAACGCAGCCGCACGCTCCCCAAGCGCCCGAACCGTGTTCGCGCTGGTAAGAATCAGCCAATCGTAATCATTGAAATGGTTTAAGGCCCTGTCCAACGCCTCGAAGCTGGCCGGAGGCCCAATCTCCAGCACCGGAACCTCGACCGGCNNCGAAACCTCGCCCTGGGCTTCAAGCAGAGGCCCCGCTCCGGCCTCAATCAGCATCCGCGCCGCCAGTCGTCCCAATCCCGCAGGCTCAAATTCCCCGCGAACAGCCCGGCGGTAGATCCGCACAGCCGACCCCGTCTCCGGCGCCGCCACCACCCCAAAGACCTCGTCCCACGGCTCTTCCCCGCCGCCCGTTCCAGGCTCTACTCCAACCCGGCAATATATCCCGATCGGCACCTGGCACCCTCCGCCCAACGCCGCGAGGGCAGCTCTCTCAGCCGTCACCGCAAACCGGGTCGCCGCGTCATCCAGAAATGCAACTGCCGCAATCGTCTCTCGATCATCCTTACGGCTCTCAATTCCCAGCGAACCCTGTCCCGCCGCCGGACAAAAATCCTTGGGTTCCAGCCGCTCGCGCACCCACTCCGTCTTCTCCAGCCGGTCCAGCCCCGCTGCCGCCAGCAGAATTGCATCCACCTGCCCCTCGGCCAGCTTCCGCAACCGCGTGTCCACGTTGCCGCGAAACTCCTGCGCCTCGATATCCGGCCTCAACGCCTTCAACTGCGCCCGCCGCCGCTGACTGCTTGTTCCCACCCGCGCGCCAAGCGGCAAATCCGCCAGGCTGTCATACTTCACCGACACCAGCACATCCCGCGGATCCACCCGAGGCGGTGTCGCCGCCAGCGCAAACGGCTCCGGCAATTCCGTCGGCAGATCCTTGAGCGAATGCACCGCCAGATCGACGCGACCCTCGGCCAGCGCTTCTTCAATCTCCTTGGTAAACATTCCCTTCGACCCAACTTGCGCGAAAGTCACTTCCTGCAACCGGTCGCCGGTCGTCTTGATGATCTCAATCTCGACCCCATGCCCCTGCCCGCGCAGCAGCGCAGCAATGTGGTGGGCCTGCCATAGCGCCAGTTGCGAGCCGCGGCTACCAATTCTCAGCTTCATCTGCGGCTCTCCACCCTCGTCTCATCCACAACCACCTGCTCAGCGCTTTCAACTTCGGCCTTCGCTGGAATGGCCGCAGCCGCCACAACCACCGGCTCCAGAACAACGTCCGCGGCGCTCGGCACCGACCACGCATCGCAAAGCGCATCCAGCCGTGCCGCATTCCCCTCCCGCGCCGCCTGCTTCAGTGCCTGCATCGGCGGATGAAGAAACTTGTTCACCAGCCCCCGCGTCAGTGCCTCCACAGCGGCAACCTGCTCAGCGCTCAGCGAACCCAGCCGCGCCTGCACACGCTTCAATTCCGTCAGCCGAATCTCCTCCGCCTGCCGCTGCAACGCCACAATCGCGGGCGCCACGTTCACCGTCCGCTGCCGCTGCTGGAACCGCTCCACTTCCCCTGCAATCAACGTCTCCGCATCGCTGGCCACGCGGCTGCGTTCTGCCATGTGTGCTGCGGCCACCGCCTGCAAGTCGTCAATGTCGTACACAAAGACGCCTTCCAGCTTGCCCATCTCCGGGTCCACGTCGCGCGGCACGGCAATGTCGATAAAGAACATGGGCCGGTTCTTCCGCCGCTGCATAAATGCCTGGCCATGCTCGCGGCGGAAAATCGGATGTGGTGCACCTGTCGAGCTGATCACGATATCCGCTTCGCTGGCCGCCTCATAAAGCTTCTCGAACGGAATCACGCGGCCCTTGAATTCCTCCGCCATCACACGTGCGCGCTCCTGCGTGCGATTGCTTACCAGGATGGCCCCGGCGCCCTGCTGCACCAGGTGTCGCGCCGCCAGTTCGCTCATCTTTCCCGCTCCCACCAGGAACACTGTCCGCCCTTGCAGCGAGCCAAAGATCTTTCGCGCCAGCTCCACCGCCACCGAAGCAATCGAAACCGAATTCGATCCGATTTCCGTCTCCGAGCGAACCTTTTTCGCGGCGGCAAACGCACTTTGCAGCAGGTGTTCCAACTGCCCGGCCACCGTGCCCGAAGCCCGCGCCACGGCAAAAGCCTCTTTCACCTGCCCAAGAATCTGCGGCTCACCCACTACCATCGAATCCAGACTTGAGGCCACGCGGAACAGATGCCGCACCGCGTCCCGATCGTGCTGTTCGTAAATGTGGGCTGCGAGCAGCGAGGGGTCCAGCCCGAAATGGCGGTGCAGAAACCCCTTCAAATCGGTATCCGGCGACTCCACAGACGCCAGCATCTCCACCCGGTTACAGGTGGAAACAATCATGCATTCGCTGACCCCCGGAACGGCGGCAAGTGCACGCGTCGCTTCAGGCAGTTCATCGCGCGGTATTGCAATCCGCTCGCGCAACTCGATGGGCGCGGTCTTGTGGTTCACTCCAATGAGTACGAGCGTCATTGGGCACCGAACCTGTGAACGTGGCTGAAAAGGTTGGCCGTCCAGACGACCACCATCACGGCAAAGACAGCGCCGGAAAGATAAGCTGCCTTGCGTCCCCTCAGTCCGGCCGCCCGCCTCACCAGCAGCAGCAGAACGTAAATAGCCCAACTGACGAACGCGGCAATAATCTTCGGGTCAAGAAAATACGTAGCGCCATAAGTGTCCTGGGCCAGAACCGCCCCAATCACCAGCCCCACGGTCATGCACGGGAAACCAAACTCGAGCATGGCCTCCGAGAGCCGCTCCAGGGTATCCAGCGGAGGGAGCCAGTCGAACGGCGCCCACCAGGAGTCCTCACTGGTGAGAAATCGCGCCTTAGGCTTGGCCTTGAGCCGCCGCTCCTGCACCAGGTAGAGTACTGAGGCCAGCAGGCTGAAACCGAGAGCAACATAGGCCAACAGAAGAGCTGTGATGTGTGCAATCAGCCAGCTGACCCGTACTCCCTGGGATGGAAAAGTGTAGTGATCGGGGCCCAGCGCGGGCACCAGCACCAGGAAGAACGCAATAGGCAAAACAAACAAACCAAGCGAGATCGCCTCGTAAAGCCACCAGACAAGAAAGAATACCGACACCATTGCAAGACCCAGCAGCGACTGCACTTCTCTGAACCCCACCGGGACCAGGTGACGGGCCTGAACCAGCATTTCAACCACCGAAACAAAGTGGAAGAACCACGCCATTCCGCCCAGGTGAACGCACCACCGGCGCCACCGATCCACTTTGTAGAGCACGGCCGGAAAGACGGCGACACTCGCCGACGCGTACAAAATCGCCGCAACTCTTAGCCAAAGCAGATACATATCGTTGTTTACCTTAAGGCGTAAACCCTCAGTATACTGTGACGCAAATCACCAAAAATGCATCCACGAATAGCTGGAGCAGGTCGCGGACACGCACGCGCGGCGCCGTAGTCGCTGCTCGAGCGCAGAGAGTCGTCAGGCGGAAGGCTACAGCGCCGATTTCAGTACCTCAAGCCCCGCCTTCGAAACCTGCACATCGTCCTCAGACTTACCGCCGCTGAACGCTACGATGATGTAGCCGGTCCTCCCACGCCCAATCACGCCGCCCTGCCAGCCGAATTCTCCCGTCATCGGCGGCCGCTTGGCCGTTCCGCTGTCCTGGAGCGTCTCCGCCATCTCGGCCGATTTGGCGTAGGCAATCCCCAGCAGGTTGTTGCCCTTGCTGGTCGCCGTTGGATCGTCCTTCATCCGGCCCACCACGGCCATCCTTGAAGTCCAACCCTGAATCGTGTCCCCCTGAGCGTAGGAAACCACTGCGACGCCCGTCACATTGAGTTCCGCAGCTCGCTTTTTCATGGCATCCAGGGCCGACTTGGCTAAATCGTCGAATTTCTTGGCGCTTGGAGGCTTGGGAGCGCTTGCCGCGCGCACATGTCCCACGTTGGCGGCTACGATCGCCGCAACCAGCATTCCCATGACAAGCAGGCGTATCTTCATTGTGACATTCTCCGTCGATTAGGTATCCACAGCTTCCCTGGCCGTGTTTATACACTGGAGAATTCTACTCTGCCGTCCCATTGCTACCGGCATCGCGACCCGCCGCGATACTCTTAAATCCGACGTGATCAAAGAAGACTCCCAACCCGGCGCGGCGCCGCCGCTTCCTCCTTTGCAGGAAACACTGCTGGAATTGACGCCGCCCGTCCCGCCCACCGATAAATCCCCCGCTGAGCTGACCCCCTTCATGCGCCAGTGGACCGCCGCCAAGCGCGAAAACCCCGACGCTCTGCTCTTCTTCCGCATGGGGGACTTCTACGAACTCTTCTACGACGACGCGGTAACGGTGAGCCGCGAACTTCAGCTCACCCTCACCGCACGCGACCGCGAGCGCTCCCAACCCATGTGCGGGGTTCCCTATCACGCTGTCGAATCCTATCTCACGCGCCTCCTCCGCAAGGGCTACCGCATCGCCATCTGCGACCAGATGGAGGACCCCAAGCTCACTAAAAAGATCGTCCGCCGCGAAGTAACCCGGGTCCTGACGCCAGGCACAGCGCTCGACTCCGCGCTCGGCCAGGAGCAAAACAATTTCCTTGCCGCGCTCCACGAAACCGGCTTCGGCAGGGAACAGGTCAGCGCCATTGCCCTCCTCGACGTCTCCACCGGTGAATTCCGCACCGCCGAGTTCTCCGGCCCAACCGCGCGCCAGCAGGCCGTCGACGAAATCGTGAAAGCCGGCCCAAGCGAGGTCTTGCTGGCCACGAGCGCTGAGCTTCCCACTCAGCTCGAACGCATTCCCGCCCGCACCCGCGTAGAAGACTGGGTCTGGACCCGCG
Organism: Acidobacteriaceae bacterium; assembly: GCA_003166055.1. The sequence continues at coordinate 1,189 of PMWR01000246.1, read as the reverse complement.
ACTTTGCTGTGCCGCTTGTCGAGCGTCAACTCAACGTGCGCTCCCTCGAAGGCTTCGGTCTCGCCACGCATCCAGCCGCCGCGATTGCCGCCGGAGCGGTGCTCCACTATGTACGGACAACGCAGAAGATCGAGGCATTGCACATCGATTCGCTCAAGTTTCAGGAGCACTCGACGGCTCTGGAACTCGACCAGGTCACAGTCCGCAACCTCGAACTCATCGAACCGCTGTTTCAAGGGCAGGCCGGCCAGGATAACAAGGTCACGCTGTTTTACACGCTCGATGCCTGTCAGACGCCCATGGGAAAGCGCCTGCTGCGGGCTACCATCGTGCGCCCGCACTACGATGTGCAGACCCTCAATGCGCGCTATGAAGCAGTCGGCGAGGCGCAGGCCGACCTGGTGCGCCGCGAAGAAATCCGCCACGCATTCTCCGGAATCCTGGACCTCGAACGCTTGCTTGCCCGTCTGAGCCTGGACTCCGCAGGCCCGCGCGATGTCCGCGCACTCGCCTCCAGCCTGAGTCGCCTTCCGGCATTGAAGATCGCGCTCGATGCCATGCGGACGACCCTTTGGCGCGAGTTAGCAGCGCGTCTCGATGTGTTGAGCGAAGTTACGGCGCGCATCGAGACCACACTCGTCGCTGAACCCCCGCTGACCCTCGTCGATGGCGGCGCAATCGCCTCCGGCGTCGACGCCGAACTCGATGAGCTGCGCGCGATTTCGTCCACAGGCCGTCAGGCCATCGCAGCGATTGAAGAGCGCGAACGCGCTCGCACCGGAATAGGTTCGCTGAAAGTCCGCTATAACTCCGTCTTCGGCTATTACATCGAGATCACCAAGGCAAACATGGCCCTGGCTCCGGCCGACTATGAACGCAAGCAGACGCTTGTGAATGCCGAGCGGTTTACCACGCCGGAACTCAAAGATCTGGAGCGCAAGATCCTCACGGCGCACGACCGCTGTATTGAAATCGAGAAGCGCATCTTCATCGAGTTGCGCAAGACGGTGCTCGAAGCAGCCAGCCGGATTCGCCGTTCCTCCGCCGTTGTTGCCGAGGCTGACTTACTGGCGAACTTCGCGCACCTGGCCTCGCTGCGCCGTTACGTTCGCCCCACCATTGTCTCTGAGCCCGTCATTGAGGCGGTCGCCGGGCGTCATCCCGTGATCGAGCAGTGGATGGAGGAGAC
>PMWR01000389.1 GCA_003166055.1 Acidobacteriaceae bacterium | reverse complement strand
GCATCTTTGCCGTGGCCATGACGTTGCTGGTGCTCGATCTGCACATCCCCACTGCCGCGCAGGTGCACAGCGAGGGAGAGTTGCTTGCGGCGCTCTGCGCTCTCGGCCCTCAGTGGGTGGCTTACCTGATGAGCTTCCTCACGCTTGGCATTTTCTGGGCAGGACAGCAGACCCAACTCAACCACATCGGCGAAGGCACGCGCGACCTGACATGGATTCACCTGGGCTTTCTCTTCGCCGTCACGCTGCTGCCGCTCTCCACACGCCTGCTGGCCGAGTTCATCACCTACCGCAGCGCCNNCTGATCAAAGACGACACGCCCAACGAAGTGCGCGCCAGCATCTGCCGGCGGATTCTCATCGCGCAGGCGCTCTACGCGGTTGGCGCGGCGCTGTGCGTCATCAACACATGGGTCAGCATTGGGGCTATTGTGCTGGTGCAGTTGAACCACGCGCTCGTGCCGCGGGCTTGGTGGCGGAAGAAGTAGCTTCGTCGAAAATTGCCGGCGGGAAGGCAGTGGTACGCTGTTGCCATGGAATTCTCATACAAAGTGAGTGAAGCGGAGTATCTGAGTGCGTCAAGGCTGGGAACCAAAGTTCCCAGCCGTTCCACTTTGAAGACGGTGGTATTTTGGCTGTTCGTTCTGCTCTGCTTTATGGTTTTTTTCTCGGTCGTGCAAAGGAATGGGCGTCAAACGGACTCGTCAGGACAGCCGGCCCCGGCGCAGACATCAGAAGTCGAGCCTGTTCATCAAGCGGCTCCCACTCGCGCTCTGCTCTACAACGCCGCGCCTATAGTTCTGATTGTCGGATTCTGGTTTTTTGTCATCAAGGTCATTTTGCCGGGGCGCCTCAAGAAGATGTACACCAAGGACCCTTTAATGCAGGGCGAATTCACGGTTGGAATTACGCCAGAAGGAGTTTCGATTTGTAATACGGCTGGAACGTCTTCGCGGACGCCGTGGACGATTTACGATTGCTGGCGGGAAGCGGAAAACGTGATCATTCTTGTGCTGCATACGCGGGTCTATTTTGCGTTGAGCCTTACGGGTCTCTCCGAGGCGCGGAAGACGGAGCTTCGCGGCATTCTCTCCGCGGCACTGCCGAAAAGATGACCCGCTTGTTGGCCTGAATTCTCGATCACAACTTGCCTGGGCATTCCGTGTCTAGCCCAATGCACGGGCTGGGAGCGATCCCGGCCCGCGGAGGAAATCGATGTTGGCTACTCAGACGGATGCATTGGCGTTCATGCGCTTTGGCGGAGGCGGCGGTGGCGCCTTCATGTTCCTGATCGTATTGGTGTTTGCCGGCGTGGCAATCTACGCTTTCAGTCGCGAACCCGGTTCCCAATCGCCCAAACAATAGAAGCGCAAGCCGGATGGATCATTTCTTCCTTGCGCGCCAGAACGAACTGAGGCTCAGGTAGAAAAACAACGCCATGATTCCGGCGGTGATGAGGAATGTGCTGTGATCGGGCCCGCGAAGCCAACTGGCTCGGATTCGCCACAATGTGGGCGCAAAGACCACCACGGGCAGGAAAAAGAAAACGCCCATCACTTCAAGCCACAGAATCGCGCCCACACGGCCAAAGGGCCGCAGGAAGCCGCCAACGCCGCGGGCGACGTTGCGTGTAGCCTTTCCGGCAGTCTGGCCCGCGGCGCGGCTCTCGGCCGCAACATCCACAATCGACTGGCGCGATGCGGTGCTGCTTGAGGCCGCGGCTTGTCCAGCGGTGGCAGCGTGCCGACCCGCGATGCGACCCGCAACGCGCAGGCCGATTCCCAGGGTGCGGCCGATGGAGTGTGGTTTCATTCCGTTTATGATGGTAGCAGCACCATTGCTGCCCCGCTTTTCAACACCTGCTGCGGCTTTCTCAGTTGCTCCAACGCGGCGGCGGACGTAAGGTATAGGAATCCTGCGCTGCAACCCGCGCCATTCACCGCGCCGGCCGCCGCCCTCGGAGGTATCTGTGACATCCCGTATGCGTGAACTGATTCAGCAGTTGGGCGAGGCTATTCATGAGTCGGTGATTGAGAGCGAGCAGATCGCCGGCGTAGTGCAGGATATCCGCAAGCACGGGTTTGACGTGCTGCTGATGCTTGAGGCCACCATCGGCCTCAACGAGGTCTCTGCCAAGGATGGCGAGGACGCTCCCACCAGCGCCGAACCGGGCACCGAAGACACGCCGTTCACTCAGAACGATCTCCACTTCCTGCGGTCGCTGCGTATCTCCGTCGAGGGCGAGGAAAAGGACGGCGTGCGGGCGGATACGGACGAGGCGGATGCGGAGTAGGCTGGCTGAGCGCTTTTTGATCAGGGCAGGGAACGACGCATGAATTCGCCCACTGTTCGATATGTCTCATGGTGGAGGCTCGGCCTTGGCCTTCTGGTCTTGATTGGCGGGCTCAGCAATCTTGGACTCAGCAATCTTGACCGAAGGGGCGTCGCTCCAGAGCTCATGCCAAGCAATGAGACCCAGTGGATCGGGTACTATTTCGCCACCGCCGCTGTCATTGTTGCGGGCCTATTGCTTGTTTTCTTTGGCGTGCGTCGTGCCTGGCGCAGACCTCCCGCCTAGCTCTATTTTCAACGCGCAATCCTAGCTTTTCAGCGCCACACGGATATGCAGTTCCTTCAACTGCTGCTCGGTCACCATAGTCGGCGCTTCCGCCATCAGGTCGATTGCCTTCGCCGTCTTCGGGAAGGCGATCACTTCGCGCAGGCTGGGCGCGCCGGTCAGCAGCATCACGATGCGGTCCAGACCCAGCGCAATGCCGCCATGCGGCGGCGTGCCGTACTCCAAAGCATCGAGGAAGAAGCCGAAGCGCGCGCGTGCTTCTTCGTCGCTGATGCCCAGCGCCTTGAAGATCTGCTGCTGCACATCCTTGCGATGAATACGAATCGACCCCGAACCAAGCTCGAGGCCGTTCATGGCCAGGTCGTAGCAGTTGGCGCGCACACTNNGGGAAGTCGACAATCCAGATGGGGTTGAACGCAGCCGCGCCGTCCACCGTGACTCCGCCTTTCGGATCGGCTTCCTTCACGGCACTTTCGGTCACGCCAAAGGCTCCGTGCCTGTCGGCGTACTTCTTCGCCAGCTCGGTGCGGAAGTTGCCTGCAGCCGAGTACACATTGATCTCGCGCTCGCTCAGACGGCCTTCAAACTTGGTGTCGCTGGCCTTCACCGGGTGCGCCGGATCGCCGGCCACGATGATGACAAAATCGTCGTCTGCCGCGCCCGCCAACTCACGCACCCTCACTGCGGCCTCAGGCAAGCTTTTTGCCAGCCGCTTGAAGTCGTCAATGAACTTGGCGCCCTTTTTCTGGTCGAACATGGGGTGGTTGTCTTCGCGTTCCTTGCGGCTCAGCTCGCCGACTTTGGGAATGCGCAGCGCCACCACCGGCAGCGCGGGATCGATCTGCAGCGTGGTCAGGGCTTCGTCGGGAAATGCTGAACGAACGTCAGTCAGGCCGGGCAGGCGCAGGTCCGGCTTGTCACTTCCAAAGTTCCGCATTGAATTGTCATACGTGATGCGGGGAAATGGCGTTGGCAATGCAACCCCAGCCGCGGAGAAGGCCGCCTCCAGAAACTGCTCCACCACCGCAAAGACTGTTTCCTGGTGCGGAAAGCTCATCTCCAGGTCAACTTGCGTGAACTCAAGCTGCCGGTCTGCGCGCTGGTCCTCATCGCGGAAGCAGCGCGCGATTTGGAAGTACCTGTCGAACCCCGAGATCATGAGAATCTGCTTGAAGATCTGCGGCGACTGCGGCAGCGCGTAAAACTCGCCCGGATGCACACGGCTGGGAACCAGGAAATCCCGCGCGCCCTCCGGCGTGCTCTTGGTCAGGATGGGCGTTTCAATCTCCAGAAAGCCCTGCTTGCTGAGGCTTTCGCGGATTGCCCGGGTGATCTCATGCCGCAGCCAGAAATTGCGCTGCATCTCCACGCGGCGCATGTCCACGTAGCGATATTTCAGCCGCGTCTCTTCGTTCTGGATGGCCTCTTCGGACGGCGAAAACGGCGCCAGTCGCGCGTCATTCAGAACCAGCAGCTGGGTGGCCTCAATCTCGATTTCGCCGGTAGGCATCTTGGGATTGATGGCGTCGGCGTCGCGCAGGCTCACCTTGCCCACGGCGGCCACAACGTACTCCGGCCGGACTTGCTCGCCTTTAAGATGGCCGTCGGGGGTGAGCTCCTTGTCCAAAACAATCTGACAGATGCCGGTGCGGTCGCGCAGGTCGAGGAAGATAAGGTTGCCGTGGTCGCGGCGNNCGCCGGTTTACCCAGCCCATCAAAATGACAGATTGGCCGGCGTTGGCGGCGCGCAATTCGCCGCAAAGATGCGTTCGTTCGAGGCTTCCTAGAAAATCGAGCAAAACGTGTGTCCTTTATTCGCCTGCGGGCATGGAAAGATAAGCCGCCAGCTCTCCGCGATTGACCTTGGTCTGCATTCCTGTCGAGAAGGTCTTCACTGTCAGGATACCGGATTGAAGCTCGTCCTCGCCCAGGATGACGATGCGCCGCGCAGTCTTATCGGCTGTTTCAAACGATTTCTTGAGGCGAAAACTGCCCTCTCCCAGCTCAATGCGCAAGCCTGCGCGGCGCAGTTCGCGCGCGAGAGCCAAGGCCGCGGGGTTCAACCCTTCGCCGAGCGGGGCGATAAATGCGTCGGCCAACGTGGGCTTGGCAGCTTCAAGAGCCTGCAGCGTCAAAACAAGCCGATCCTCGCCCATTGCGAAGCCGATGCCTGGAGCTTTGGGCCCGCCGATGGCCTCGCTCAAGCCGTCATAGCGACCGCCGCCGAGCAGGGCGTTCTGCGCGCCCAGGCCGCCATGCGTGAACTCGAAGGTCGTTCGCGTGTAGTAGTCCAGACCGCGCACCAGGCGGTGATTGCGCGTGTACGGCACGCCGGATACGTCCAGGGCCGCGAGAACCGCGGCAAAGTGTTTTTGGGAGTCTTCATCGAGCGAGTCGGCCATGCGGGGCAGCGTGTCAATGATCGGCTGATCGGCGGGGACCTTGCAGTCGAGTACACGCAGCGGGTTTGTCACTGCGCGCCGTTGGCAGTCCTCGCACATCTGCGGGGCCAGCGGAACCAGCGCGGCGCGCAGCACTTCGTTGTAGCGCGCACGATCCGCCGGTGAGCCAACGGAATTCAGCTCTAGCGTCCAGCCGGAGATGCCCAGCTCCTCCAGCAGCGTGGCCAGCATCTCCAGGACTTCGGCGTCGCGTAGCGGGCTTTCACTGCCCGCCGACGGCGGCCCGATGACCTCCGCGCCGATCTGCGAGAACTGGCGGTAACGGCCCTTCTGCGGCCGCTCGCGCCGAAACTGCGGACCCACGTAATAGAGCTTCTGCAACTGCCCGCTCTCGCCCAACTGGTGTTCGATATAGGCGCGCACAACGCCTGCGGTATTCTCCGGCCGCAAGGTCAGCGACTGCGTCTTCTCGCTCTGCGCGCGCGCCTTGTCCTCCCAGGTGTACATCTCCTTGGAGACGATGTCGGTTTCCTCGCCCACACCACGCGCAAACAGCGCTGTGTCTTCGAAGATGGGGGTGCGAATCTCGCCGAAGTTGTAGCGGGTAAACACCTGCCGCGCTGTCTTCTCGATGTGGTTCCAGAGTGCCGTTTCCGGCGGCAGCAAGTCGCGTGTGCCGCGGACGGCTTTCAGTGTTTGGCTCATAGTGTTAACCTTTGGGGCAACTTCTTAGGATACTAGGTGGGAGCGATGATCCTTCATGCCGCCTCAATCGCCGTGTTTTTCGTTGACCAACTGGCGCAAGCGCCGGTTGTGGTTCAGTGCGTCGTTCCCCCCAACGCGGACCCTGGGTGGAAACAGTGGATACCCACAGCCGTTAGCCTTTTATCCGTTGGTATTGGCTTGTGGATTGCTAATCGTACAATTCGCAATGCGAGGGAGCTGACAGAGTGGTCTTTTCGTGCAACAAGCGAGAAGGATCATAAGCGTTGGCTTCTCGACCTGAAGAGAGCCGAATGGAGCGTATTATTGCGCGGCGTCGCGAATGTTTTTCATATCACGAATTTCACTACATTAAATGGATGGAATGGAAAGATAGCAAACAGAATCGCCACTGAACTAGAACAAGCTCTCGAAGAAATATCGATAGCATGCGCAAATTGTATTTTTCTTGATAATTTTCGCCAGAACAAAGAAGGTGACAAGAAGATTAATGAATTTCTCAAGAATACAAAATCACTGGCACAAAAGCTCAAAGGAGTTATTGGTCTATTTGAGGACATAAGCGATAGAGCCGCCAAAGCGGGCATTGCGACCGACATAGACAGCAAGAGCCTCGATAGAAACATAGAAGTCGCTTCAGGCCTGATTTCCAATCTTGCCGAGCAATCACGAACCTTATTGGATTGGCTTCAGGTTGAAGCCGCACGCGATCTTGGTATTACAGCAAAAGGTGAAGAACACCAAGCAGCAAGGAGAGGGGCAAAGCTATTCAACTTCACAAGGAAGAAAACAAGGGTATAGCGAAGGCGCGGCTTTGACCGTCGTTACGCCCCGCGCTTGATCGACTCCAGCAGCGTGCTGTCGATGCGCGTCTGCCAGCCGGGGCCGCTGGACTTGAAGTGGTCAATCACCTCAGGCGACAGCCGCAGCGAGACCAGCTTCTTGGTCGGCGTCTTTTGCGGTCCACGCTTGCCCCGGCGAACCACTTTGCCATTGCGGACAAGGTCGGCTTCTGCGAGCCAGCTGCGGGCAGCTTCCGCATCGTTTGGGTCGTAGGGGCCATCTTCGGGTCCGTAGGGAATCTTGTCGCCCTCTTTGAATGCCAGAACGCGTTCCCAGTTGGTTTCAGACGCTGTCTTTTTCATACTGTTCGCGCTCCTCTCTCGATGCGGGTCGGAATGAGATCACGCGGACATCAATTCCGCGCTCGGTATAGACAAGTGCCAGCAGCATGCCGTTCACAACGGCAAACGCAAGGTCCATCAAGCGGCGCTCACCCTTGCGATTTGATTGATAGGTACACTTGTCCGGGTTGTCGTAGACAAGATGGGCATCATTGAAGTCAAGTCCGTGCTTCTCCAGATTCGACTTTCGTTTTGCCTCGTCCCAGACGAACACAATTATATTGTAGCTACAAAATAATTGAATAGCAACCCGCATTTACGTTCCCTTTCGGCTCTTGAATCCTGCTCGGCTTCGCCGCATCCAAGACGGCATGGAATACCGTATTCTGGGAGGCTCCGGCCTCAAAGTTCCCGCTCTCAGTTTTGGCACCGGCACATTTGGCGGTGGCAATGAGTTCTTCAAGGCATGGGGATCAACCCAGGCAGCCGAGGCCAAGCGCCTGATCGACATCTGCATCGAGGCCGGCGTCAACCTCTTTGATACCGCAGACATCTACTCCGACGGCAAGTCGGAAGAGGTGCTGGGCAAGGCCCTCAAGGGCAAGCGCGACCAGGCGCTCATCTCCACCAAGACTACCTTTCGCTTCGGCACCGGGCCCAACGACGTGGGCTCCTCGCGCTATCACNNCACCTGCACGGCTTTGACGCGCTTTCGCCGATTGAAGAAGTGCAGGACACGCTGAACACGTTTGTCCGCGAGGGCAAGGTGCGGTACATCGCCTGCTCAAACTTCTCCGGCTGGCACCTGATGAAGTCGCTGGCCGTCGCCGAGCGCTACGGCTGGACGCGTTTTGTGGCCCACCAGGTTTACTACTCCCTGATCGGCCGCGAATACGAGTGGGATTTGATGCCGCTCGGTCTCGACCAGAAGGTAGGCGCGCTGATTTGGAGTCCGCTGGGATGGGGGCGCCTGACCGGCAAGGTTCGCCGTGGCCAGCCGATGCCCAAAGTGAGCCGCCTGCACAAGACCGGCGACATGGGGCCGCAGGTTTCCGATGAATACCTCTACACAGTGGTGGACGCGCTGGACAAAGTGGCTGCCGAAACCGGCAAATCCATCCCACAGATTGCGCTCAACTGGCTGCTGCAACGGCCGACGATCTCGTCGGTCATCATCGGTGCGCGCAATGAGGAGCAGCTACGGCAAAACCTGGCCGCCGAGGGCTGGAACCTGACCGCCGAGCAAGTGGCCGCGCTCGACAAGGCCAGCGCTCAACAGCCCGCCTACCCCTACTGGCACCAGCGGCAGTTCACTGAGCGCAACCCGCTGCCGGTGTAAAGGCACAGTGTTCAGAGATCAGTTGTCAGTGATCAGAGATCAGAATTTCCGGTTGACTTGACGGCGAGAGAGCTTGGTAGACGCTGTTATTCGTCTTTGCGGTGCCTGTGGACGACGTAGCGGCCAACGAGCCATCCTACGGCGCTACCCACCAGCACGTCCGATGGGAAGTGCTGGCGCGCGAGAACGCGTGTAAGGCTAACGCCGGTGGCGAGGCCGTAGGCCGTGATTTGCGTCAATGGGCCTCGGTACTCCGACGCGATCACGGTGGCGGAGGACCAGGCGATGATGCTGTGCGTGGAGGGAAAGGAAGAATTGAGGCCCACGCTGGTCTGGAAGAACTTCCCCTTGGCACCGTCCAGGGTGGGTCGCTCGCGCATTGTGACCGCCTTGAGCACTTCATCCACAACCAGGCTGTCGACCATGGCTTGCCCGGCGAGGATTCCGGTTTCGGTTGCGTGCTCATCGTGGTGGAGATAGCCGATGCCATAAATGGCGACGGGGGCAATCACGAAGCCGCCCAGCAAACCTTCGGAAGCGGTGTTCGCGTCGCTGTTGAGGGATGCGTTCTGGAGTTTGGACGAGGACATGATCTGGTGATCCACGGTCATAGTGAGCGTGCTAGCCAGAACGAGCGGCACGAGGACGGGAAAGTTGTATTCACGCACGCGAACTGGACTGCTCCAAATGGCGGCCTGCTCTTTGAGAATCTGCATCGGGGTGTTGGCCAGGGTTACAGCGGCCTTGTCCCTGGGCTGGGCCGGCGCTGCGGGCTGGGCTGGGGCTTGGGGCTGGGGAGCATCCGGTATCGGGTCAACGCTTGCTTCTGAAGACGGCTGTGGATCCGGCACAATTGCGGTTTGGCTTTGACCTGCGGCGCAAACGCCGAGCAGCAAAACCAAAGTGGCAAGCAGCCGTGCAAGCTTCAGTCGCTGCGGCCGCGAGAATTGGAAAGTTGGATCTTCTGCCAAGCGGCCTCTCCCAAAGCGGAAAAACTTCACTGTCATCTCGCGCTCGATGCTGTCAGCGTGGTATCAGTCTAACTCTCCAACTCCTTAAGGTAGATCTCGGTGTAGTCCAGATAGTTCTGCGCGTATTCGAGGATGAGGGCGCGGTCCTTGTCGCCGAGTTCGCGCCGCATCTTTGCGGGGACCCCGGCCCACAGCGTTCGCGGCGGCACCACTGTGTGTTCGGGAAGGACCGCGCCGGCTGCAATGATCGACCCCTCGCCGATGTGGGCGTGATTGAGGATCGTCACGCCCATGCCGATCAGCACGGCGTCCTCCACCACGCAGCCGTGGACCGTCGCGTTGTGGCCGATGGTGACCCAGTCGCCCACGATGACGGGATAGAGATTGCGCTGCCCGTGCAGCACGGCGCAGTCCTGCACGTTGGAGTTGGCGCCCACGCGGATGGAGTTCACATCGCCGCGCAGGACGGCGTTCATCCACACCGAGGAGTGCGCGCCCAGCGTTACATCTCCAAGCACCTGCGCGGAGAGATCGACATAGCAACCTTCGGCAATTTGGGGCAATTGGCCCCGGTAGCTTCGGATCATTCTGGTGAACCCTCCCGTGGGAACTGGCGAGCTCCCACCGGTGAGTGAAAAGGAGAACCCGGCGAGGCTGTCGAAGCGGGAAATCGTCCAACGTTGCCTCAAATAGCCCCAAGTCGCTGCAACTCCCTATAGATCAACCGTCGAGAGAGTCACTGATTCACTGTTGCACAATCGGCGGATTCGCGTACACTCGAAACTCCCAAAATGGAGAACTGTTGGCGCACCACTTCCCTCAGCCTCGCTCGATCAGGCCCCAGTTCGAGCGTCTTGGTCCCTTCGCCTGCGCATTCATGGCATTCCCGCCATAAATAACCAGCTGAATCCCACGGAGGTCGAAATCTGTGGGGGGCTTCGAAGGAGAGCCATGCACGTCACAAGCCTTGCCCTGGATTCCGTCGGTATTAGCCCGTCCGCCCACATCCGAACCCTGGCTACGCTGGTCACTGTTGCCTTCCGCCGCGCAGCCGCGTTCCTGCTTGCGTCTCCCGCCGTTGAGCCGGAACAGGTGCAGGTCTCCCGCTGGCGTCGCGCCATGGCGCAGTATTCGGTAGGCCACCAGGAGCGCATCAAGCGCATCACCGAGCGATTGTCCGAGCTCCCCGGCCTGCGCCTGGCGGGAAATGCCTACGAAGGCATCGGCATCCCCGACTGCATCCGCATGGGCCGAAGAGCCGCGAAGGAGTTGGTAGGGCAGTTTGTAGCTTCCAGCTCCTGGCCTTCAGCTCCGAGTGTGTTTTCTCGAAAGCTCGTATCCAAAAAGAGCTGGGCCACCCCCCGATTTGTAAGGGAAAAATGAGATGTTGGTCACCCGCTCGGAACGCTAACCTTAGCCTCTTGCCNNAGACTTACGCGATGCGGAGAAAACAAAAGTTTGCGTATTATTCACTTGCAATAGATCCGGATTTCACGGACAATCCGAATGCAGCTTCCCAAAACTTCATTTGCTGGCTTCTGCCGTCGGTCACAGGACGAGCCTTGTTCGCCCTGCGCCAACGCCATGCAACTCTGATCCAAGGTCCTACCTGCGCGGAACAAAGGCGCGATTGCGGTGAACAAAGGTGCACTCTTGCGTGACAGGATTACCCTGCGCGATGGCGGTGCAAGTTAGCTGCTTCCCTTAAATTCATGCCCTTGGAGACGAACGATGCGCAAGTTGTCGAGTTCTTTTGCTCTCTGCCTGACTCTGCTCACGCCGGGTTTGCCCTTCGCAGCCGCTGATTGCCAGACTGCTCCGGCGACGGAGCCCGCCCAGACCGCGCCCGCCAAATCCGCGATCATCGCGAAGGACTACGGCAAGCTGCCAATCAGTTTTGAGGCCAACCAGGGCCAGGCGAACAAGAGTGTAAAGTTTCTGGCGCGCGGGCAGGGCTACGGGCTCTATCTGACGGGGCAGGAGGCTGTGCTGGCGCTTCATGCTTTCAGATCCGCAAAGCCTTTGCCTGGCGCTGCGTCTGTGGGAGAGGGTCATCCGCCTTCTGCTGGAAAGACCGACGTGGTTCGGATGCAGTTGCGTGGGGCCAACACGACTGTTCAGCCGACGGGTGTCGACGCACTGCCGGGCACGGCCAACTACTTCGTAGGCAACGATCCCTCCAAATGGCAGACCGGCGTCCCCACTTACTCCAAGGTGCGGTTCCCGGCTGTGTATCCCGGAGTGGACCTGGTCTACTACGGCAACCAGGGCCAGCTTGAATACGACTTCGTGGTTGCGCCGGGTGCCGACCCGAAAGCCATTCGGCTGCACTTTGCCGGCGCCAGCAAGCTTGCCTTGACCAAAGACGGCGATCTGTCCGTAGCGGCCGGCAACGGCCACATCGCCTTCCACAAGCCTGTCGTTTATCAGGTGAAGGACGGACAACACCAGCCCGTCGAAGGCCGCTTCACACTCCTCGCCAGCCACAGCGTCAGCTTCTCGCTCGGCAGCTATGACCACTCGCAGCCGTTGGTCATTGATCCGGTGTTGGTGTATGCGACTTACCTGGGAGGGAACGGCGGATTAAACTCCAACGGCGATCAGGCGAACGCAATTGCCGCTGATAGCTCGGGGAATGCCTATATAGCCGGAAGCACCTTCTCCCCCGATTTTCCGGTGACGTCCGGTGCATTTCAAACGAGCAGTACCCATATGGGACCTTTTATCTCCAAGCTGGACCCGACAGGATCCCACCTCCTGTTTTCCACCTATCTGAGTGGAGTCGTATCCAGTTCAGCGGTGGATAAAGCCAACGGAATTGCGGTGGATGGCACAGGGAACGTATATGTCACCGGTCTAGCTGGATCGACCGACTTTCCCGTTACCTCGGGAGCATTTCAAACGACCAATGCGGCGATACAACCATACGGAGCAAATGCCTTTGTCACGAAACTGAATCCGGCTGGTACGGCGCTGGTTTATTCAACCTTTCTGGGAGGAAATGGGACTTTAGACGGTTCCCAGGATGGGGCGCAAGCGATTGCGGTGGACAGTTCAGGGCATGCTTTCGTAGCGGGTTATGCCGGTTCGTTCAACTTCCCCACGACGCCGGGGGCATTCCAGCGCACGAAAGGAGGCAACTCCAACTACTCAAGCGGAAGTAACGCATTCATAGCCGAATTCAGCGCGAACGGGAGCGGCTTGGTTTACTCGACATTTCTTGGTGGCGCTGGGGGAGATGGGGCATCCGCGTTGGCCCTGGATAGCCAGGATGATGTTTACGTTACTGGGTTGGCCAGTTCCAAAGATTTCCCCACGACGCCTGGCGCCTACCAGACAGCGACCACAGCGACGAACGGCGGGTACAATGCGTTTGTGACGAAATTGAACCCCACTGGGACGGGGTTGTTGTACTCAACCTATCTCGGATTGACCGTCGTCGACAGCACCGTCGTCGTCGTCGACGGTCAAGAGATTGAAACAGGGAGAGACCCCTGGCTCTACGCCTCTGGTATAGCGGTCGACAGCACCGGAGAGGCCTACATTGTCGGATCGACGACCGCCACGGACTTTCCCGTTACGCCGGGGGCATTTCAGCCGAACAACAAGGCAGTTTACACAGACCAACCATACAATGCATTTGTTTCCAAGCTGAATGCAACGGGCTCCGCTTTGATCTA
>PMWR01000316.1 GCA_003166055.1 Acidobacteriaceae bacterium | reverse complement strand
GTCTCGCCCCCTAAACATGGGGCGCCCACTTCACGATATTCTGAGACCGAATCATTAAGGAGGAGCGATGGCACACATTGAATTGCCGGAGGGTTATCCGGGCATCAGCGGAGCATTCACGTATCGTCCCGAGACGGCAAAGCCCATGCGGGAACTGGCGCATGTGCTGCTGCATGAGCCGAACTCGCTGACCGCTGGGGAACGCGAACTGATCGCCACCTATGTTTCGTCGCGCAACGACTGCCACTTCTGCCAGTCGAGCCATGGCGCCGCGGCCGCTTGTCACCTGGGCAATGCGGCGGTGGTGGAGCAGGTGAAGACCGACTTCCAGGTCGCGCCGGTGAGCGACAAGCTGAAGGCGCTGCTGGCGATTGCAGGAAAAGTGCAGAAGGACGGGAAGCTGGTGACGGCAGCCGACGTGGAGGCCGCGCGCAAGCAGGGCGCGACGGACACTGAGATTCACGACACGGTGCTGATTGCCGCGGCGTTCTCCATGTTCAATCGCTACGTCGATGGGCTGGGTACGTGGCAGCCGCGCGACCCGGAGATGTATGCGCGCATGGGAAGGCATCTGGCCGATGAGGGCTACAAGGAGCCTTCAATTCGGCAGCCGGTTCACGCGGGCTGAAGCGTTCCCGGTGAAATGAAAAGGGGACAAGCTATGAGCCCGTCCCCTTTTTGATTGCGCAGCAGTGCGGTGTGGCTTAGCGCTTTCCCTGAATGGTTGGCGGCTTGCCGCCGGATTTCTTGATGGCGCGTTTGGCGGCGATTTCGTGCATCTCCTTGCCGATGCTCGATTGATTGATGCCCAGTTGGATGAGCAGGTTGATCATGTTGCTTGTGCCCCAGTAGAGAGCCAGGCCTGAAGCATAGTGCCACAGAAAACTGCCCATGAAGATCGGCATCATGAAGGCCATCATTTTTCGCTGGGTGGGGTCCATGCCCGGAGAGGGCGTGATGATCTGGGTAACAAACATGCTGACGATGATCAGGATGGGCAGAATGTGCAAGGGGTCCGGCAGCGAAAGATCGCCGAGCCAGAACCAGTGGGCCTGGCGCAGTTCAATCACGTTCGAGAGCACTTCAAAGTAGGCGATGAAGAGCGGCATCTGAATCAGCATGGGCAGGCAACTGCCATACATGTTCACGCCCTCGGTTTGATAGAGCGCCATCATCTCGGTGTTCATCTCGGACCGCTTGGGGTCCGTGACCTTGAGATTGGCGTACTTGCGCTTGATCGCGTCTACCTTGGGCTGCAGCCGCATCATCTTCAACGAAGACTTCATCATGTAGAAGCGCGTGGGCAGCATGAGCATGTTAAAGAAGGCGGTGAAGGCGATGATGGCCCAACCCCAGTTGTAGGCGCCCGCGCCCATGAGCCCGTGGAGGAAGCGCAGGGCCAGGTAAAGCGGCTTGGCGACAATGCCCAGCCATCCGTAGTGGATGAGCCCCTCGAGCGTTGGCCCATCCGCTGCGCCACCCGGGCCGGTGGCATGGATGGTATTGAGCACGTCAATCTGCTTGGGCCCCGCGTAGATGCGAACGCGCGTGTAACCGCTCTGATCGCCGACGGCCAGTCCGAGCACGTCGGCAGGCTTCTTCGGGCTGTTGGGGTCGCTCAGATCGCTGGGCAGGTCGACGCTGTTGTGGAGTGTGACCAGCGTGGCGCCATTGATGTCTTCAGGCATGAATGCCGCGGCGAAATAAAGGTCGGAAATCGCCGCGTACTGATAGGGCAGGTCGAATGTGGCATTGCCGCTGACCCCGGGATTTGTCCAAAACAAAAAGCCGGACGCGGTGGGCGTCAGCGAATCCTGCTTGCCATCGATTGACCAGGCAAACTGCGAAGGGGTGCGTACGGCTCCGCTCCGGGACTTGCCAGGTACAAATTCCTCCATATCGCCGAGTCCGGCGGGCCACGCAACCAGGGCACGCACCGGCGCGCCGTTGCGCTTCACTTGAGCCTCGACGCTGACGACGTAACCCGTATCGAAGCGGAAGGTCTTCAGCACGTCAAGCCCGTTGGCTGCGTAATGGAAGGTGAGCGAGTTGGGCGCCAGCAGAAAACCCGTCGCGGAGGGCTGATAGAGGGCCTGATTCAACTGCGTGGTGAGCGCGGGCTCGTAGGTAAACACCGAAAGCGGAAACCCGAAGCGCGCCGCGCTCTGCGGTTGGACCAGGTCCAGCGGCTGGCCGGAGGTGTCTTTGAAATCCTTGAGTATCCAGTGAATGACCTGCGCGCCGCGATTGGTGAAAACAATGCGGATCCGCTCGTTTTCGACCGTGGTCTGGGTCTCAGAGGCAGCGGTGACGGCCACGGCGTTCGCCGAAGCCTGCGGAGCGGTGTCCGCGGCCAATTGCGGCTGAGCGGGCTGGCTTGAGGCCGTCGGCTGCGAGGCCGA
This sequence comes from Acidobacteriaceae bacterium, assembly GCA_003166055.1. The sequence goes on along the minus strand of PMWR01000316.1, from coordinate 1,280 downwards.
TTGCGGAGCCTGCTGGGCCTGGGTTTGAGTGGTCGCCGTGGTCTCAGCTTGCTTCGGCTTGAAAAAGTACTGGTAGCCAAAGAGGACAACAAGCATCAGCAGGGCGAAGCCCATTGTGGAGCGCATGTCGCCGCCGCCACCACCACCGGCCGGACCCTGGGTTTGCAGATTGGGATTGCGAATTTCGGGCAAAGGATACTTCCTATTCGTTTAGAGGGGGCTGACCGTCCGGTCGCCACACTTCCTATGGTAACGGTTTGTGGGGAAAAGGTCTTGGCAGGGGCGCTGGCGGCACAGGATCGAGGCCGCTACGGGCGAAAGGGTTGCAGCGCAACAGCCTCCACAGCGCCAGGAAGAATCCGTGCAGAGGGCCGTGGGTTGCGATGGCAATGGAGGCATACTCCGAACAGGTGGGCAGATAGCGGCAGCGGTTGTCGGGATTCAGCGCATGCAGCGCGGGGGAAAGCCAGCGGCGGTAGAAGTCGAGGATGGCGAGCAGGATGCGGGTCATAGTACGGGCGCGGCCGGCGCGGCGCCTGGCCTAAGGAGAACCGTACGCGCCGCTTCGGCTTTCGCCTGCTGAAGGATACGCACAATCTCGGATTCAAGTTTCGCAAATTCGATGGTCAGCACGTGGCGGCGAGGGTGGAAGATCAGATCGCAACCCTGGGGCAGCAGATCCACGTGGCGGCGCAGCGCTTCGCGCATGCGGCGCTTGATGCGGTTGCGTTCGTGAGCTTTGCCCAGCACCTTGCCCGCCGTGAGCCCGACGCGGGAGCCTTGCACTGCGTGGCCCTGAGCATCTTGCGACACTCGCGGGGCCGGGAACCGCGGAGCCAGGAACCAGCTCATGGAGTTCGATTGCCGCTTGCGGCTGGCCGCATAGGCGCGCTGATAGTCGGCGTGCTTGCGGAGGCGCGCGCCGGTAAGCGTCTGGATCTGAAGGGGATTGGGAGGGGTGTTCATGGAGTTGCCGGAGGCGTGCCAGCCGGAATGTGCATAGTGCCCTCCGGCTGACGAGAGAATCGCGGAGAAACTAGTCGCGGAATCCTGCACTGACGGCAACGCGTTTGCGGCCAATGGCGCGGCGGCGGCTGAGGACGGCGGCGCCGCTCTTGGTCTTCATGCGGGCGCGGAAACCGTGAGTCTTGACGCGCTTGCGGCGATTGGGTTGAAATGTGCGCTTGGGCATAAGAATGCGCTCCTGTTTCCTGGTTAAAATCTGCGCCTTGACGGCAAGTTTTAAGTATATCGCAGGTTGGCGTTTGAATCCAGCGGGA
>PMWR01000407.1 GCA_003166055.1 Acidobacteriaceae bacterium | reverse complement strand
TAGGGTTCCGTATTATCTCGCAAAATGGTATGCTACGGCATCCCGATTCCGAGTCACGGGCGATTGGGGTTCGGTTGACTGAATAGGATAATTGTCATTGCATTGTCATTTTCGCGGCAGATTGAAGTGACAGCCTGCATTTCGGAGGAAAATGGAATCCATGGCCAGGGAATCGAGTGTTGCCGCCGTCGAGCAGGAGGAATTGTCATCTCAAGGAAATCTTGGCGTGATCCTTGTGGTCGAAGACGACCCCAGGATGCAGCGTGTGCTGCAGAGAATGTTCATCGCCGAGCACTACGACGTCATTACAGCGGGTGATGGACAAACCGGCCTCGATTTGTTCCGCTCGCGTCATCCAGTCGCCGTCGTACTCGACCTGATCCTTCCGCAGATATCGGGACGCGAACTGTGCCAGAAGTTCAAAGCGATTTCCAGCGACACACCGGTGCTTGTGGTCAGCGCAATTGCCGAAGTGGTAGACAAGGTGCTTCTGTTGGAACTTGGTGCGGACGATTACGTGACCAAGCCGTTCAGCCCACGCGAACTGATGGCGAGGGTGCAGGCTGCAATCCGGCGCAGACGCAAGCCCGCCACAGCGACGTCCTTTCATTTTGCGGATTGCGAAGTGGACTTCAGGAGAATGACGGTCCACCGCAACGGCCACCCGATCCAACTCACTTCGCATGAGTTCAGACTGCTCAAGTTTTTCACCGACCACGCGGAGAGGGTACTCGGCCGGGAAGAACTCCTGAATGAGGTTTGGGGCTATAACTGCTATCCGACTACCAGGACGGTTGACAATCAAATCCTCAAACTGCGGCAGAAGCTGGAGCCGAATCCCACAGATCCCCGTCACCTGCTGACCATCTACGGCGCCGGGTACAAATTCGTTCCCTGATCGAGATGGTGGACGGACCCATCACAAACGCTTTCACGGCGACGGCCAATTCTCCCCGTGAGATTCGGGGGCTGCGCACACGCGTGCTGCTGACTCTTGCCATGGCCGGCATCATCGCAGGCACGACGCTGGTGAGCGTGCTGGCGATTCGCCAGCCTCTTCAGGCACTGTTCGTCGGCAGCGTCTCGTCGGACCTCGATGATTCCATCGCCATCTTCGCAAAGTTTCAGGCGGAGCGACAGGCAGCGCTCGATCGCGAGAATGCACTGCTAGCCGACCTGCCCAGCCTCAAGGCCCTGATGACGACCAACGACGAAAGGACAATCGATGACGGCGCCGTGGAATTCTGGAAAGTGAGTGGCGCCGATCTGTTCGCGCTCGCTGACCACGACGGGCGTATTGTTGTCGCATTCAATGGTGCATCGCCCGCCGGCGAGCCCCTGCGGAAGGATCTGCGGTTGTATGTGAGCGGCGCACCAAACCCGTTCCTGGTAAGCGGCAGCCACTTATTCGGCTGCTCCGTCAGGCCGATTTATTTCGGCAGTCAATCGGAAGGCACTGTCCTTGGTTATGTGGTCACCGGATTCGCCATCGATCGCGCAGCTGTCGAGCAGCTGAGCCAGGCAACCGGCGTGGAAGCGTCCTTCCTTTCCGGCGGACTCCTCCTGGCAAGTTCATTGAAACCGGAACTGGAAACGCAAGTATCGGCCGTGGAAACGCCCACCACAAATCATCCGGTGGAACCGTTCAAGGTTGTTCTCGGCGGTGAATCGTATCTCGCTGTAGTGCGCATTCTCTCATTGAATGCGGCTGATCCGTTGCGGCTGATCGAATTGAAATCTCTCAATCAGGAAGAACGAACCATCCGGCAGATTGACCGGATCGTACTTTCAGCAGGGGTACTTGCCCTGATGCTTGGCGCGGTTCTGATGTTTCTGCTCTCCCGCGCCGTTACGCGCCCGCTTGAGGAGTTGGCTGCCGGCGTGCGTGCGTTTGCTGAAGGGGATAGTGCGTATCTGTTGCCCTATCGAGGCACCCGCGAGGTGCGTGAGTTGAGCGCCGCTTTCGGGGGAATGCGGAAAGAGATTCTGCAAGCCAACCAGTCTCTGTTGGAATCGGAGCGGCTAGCCACCATCGGCCGCATGGCCAGCTCCGTTTCTCACGACCTGCGCCACTATCTCGCCGCGGTCTACGCAAATTCGGAATTCCTCGCCACTGGTAACCTCACCGTTGAAGATCGCAACGAGATTCTTGGCGAGATTCGATCGGCGGTGGACGGTACAACGGACCTGCTGGAATCTCTCTTGATTATCAGCAGGTCCGGGCCCGGCATCCGCCGTGCGCAATATTCTGTCGCCTCCACTGTCGAGAAAGTGATGGGCATGATCCATGCGCATCCTGATGCCACTGGCGTTCAGTTCTCAGTTCACCTCTGCGATCCGGATTTGACAAGTGCCGCCATCGACGCCACGCAGATCGAACGTGCCGTGTATAACCTCCTGTTGAACGCGTGCCAGGCTCCGCGCTCCGCAGGCGCCGTGCCCACTGTTTCGATCGATCTTGCGGCGCATGAGACAGAGCTGGTCATTGAAGTAACCGACAACGGAGACGGAGTTCCAGCCGGGATTCGGAACAATCTCTTCGAGCCGTTCGTCAGCGAGGGGAAACAGAAGGGCTCGGGCCTGGGACTGACACTGACTCAATGCATTGCGGCTGAACACGGAGGCAACGTCACCCTGTTGCGCAGCAGGCCGGGTGAGACGGTTTTTCGCATGTCAATCGCGAGGAGCGGCGGTGCGCCTCTCATGCTGGCATCGACCCGCACTGAAATGGAGATGTTATGAAACCAACAATCTCTGCCAGGACTGTTTTGAAAAAGTGCCTTCCACGCGCAGCAACAGCAAGGACAGCGGTTGCGGTTGTTGCGGCTATCCTCAGCAGCCTGCCTCATTCCGCAAGAGCGCAGGAAAGCGTGGCAGAGAAAATCGAACAACTCGACGGGCTCATGATCCGGGTGCAGGCACAGCTCGAACAGTCGGAGCACGAACTGAAGGACATTCAGCAACAACTGTCCGCGCTGCGCGGGCAGGCAGGGCTTCCCGGAAAGAACGCGCCCGATGCCGCAGCCAACCCGGCGGCAACGCAACTGGCCGCGGCAGTCGAAGAGCTGCGCGAAAAGCAAGACATGCAGGAGTCCCAGGTCGCCGCACAGGAACAGGCAAAGGTCGGAAGCGAGTCGCGGTATCCGGTGACGCTCAGCGGGATGATCTTGTTCAACGGTTTTATGAATACGCACGCGGTCGACGCTGCTCCTGCGCCGACGATTGCCTTGTCCGGACCCGGAACAACCGGGGCCTCGCTTCGTCAATCCGTGCTCGGAATCGACGCCAGCGGACCGCATGTTTTCGGCTCCCAAAGTCACGCGGATCTTCGCATAGATTTCGATGGCGGCCAACCCGACAGTGGCTACACAGATGTGGTTGGGTCCGTGCGTTTGCGAACCGCGCATGCGGAGCTGGACTGGCAGCACACAAAAGCATTCTTTTCTCTGGATCGGCCAATCCTCAGCCCCGATGCTCCAACTTCGCTGACCGCAGTGGCGGAACCGGCGCTGGCATGGTCGGGAAATCTTTGGGCATGGAATCCACAAGCTGGGGTTTCCGAGGAACTGCCGATTCATCGGGCCGCATCCATCGAGATGCAGGCGGCGCTGATCGATGTAGCCAACCCGCCCAGCACCATCTCCAATGCTGCGACCTTGCCACTCATCGCTCCCTCCACGGCGGAACTGAGCCGTTGGCCGGGAGTAGAGGCGCGCCTGTCCCTCCTCCATCCCATCGCCGACAGCGCGACACATTTTGGCGTTGGCGGCTTCTTCGCGCCGCATCGAACCGCGGGCGGACCAGACTTCAAATCGTGGGCAGGCACTGCGGATTTTCATCTTCCGGTCTTCTCGCACTTTGAACTGGTGGGCAGCGCCTATCGCGGCCAGGCGCTAGGCGGCCTTGGTGCCGGAGCGTACAAGGATTCTGTTTATTCCGTCTACGACGGTGAAACCTACTTCCGTACACTCGACGACATGGGCGGATGGATGCAGGCAAAACAAAAGATCAATCAGCGGCTTGAATTCAATGAGGCCTTCGGAATCGACGATGTGCCGGCCTATCAGCTTCGGCCATACGCGATCGCAGGACCGAGCAGTTACTACGATCTTGCTCGAAATCGAACCTTCACCAGTAACGTGATCTTCAGGCCGAGTGCATATCTCGTGTATTCCATCGAGTATCGCCGGATTGAATCGTCCTATGTGAACTCGCCCACCGCTTGGAGCGATGTAATCGGAATTGCAGCGGGCTACAGATTCTGATGATGCGTGCACACACTCCAAATCGCATTCGTCATGTCCTGCTCTGCGGGTTGGCGCTTCTCCCCCTGCCGACTACGGCGCAGGATGCGCAGCCCCCCAGGGTCACGGAACTGCATGCTCGCATTGAACTCGCGCCACGCCCGTTTAAGGGTCATCCTCCCGCGGCGGTCCTTTGGCTTACCCCGGTCTCCGCTGAAGCGGCCAGTCGGACCGTGCCCCCCGGCCGCTTCACGCTCATCCAGAAAAACCGGATGTTCACGCCTCACCTGCTGGTCGTACCTGTAGGAAGCGTGGTCGCGTTTCCGAACGCCGATCCTTTCTTTCACAACGTCTTTTCGCTGTTTAACGGGAAGCGATTCGATCTCGGTCTGTATGAAGCGGGAAAGTCGAAAGATGTGGTCTTCTCCCGTGAAGGAGTATCTTACATTTTCTGCAACATTCACCCCGAGATGAGCGCGGTGGTGCTTGCGCTCTCCACGCCTTATTATGCGACCGCGGATCAGGACGAGAATGTTCACCTCGAAAATATTCCCGCCGGCGAGTATGAAATTCACGTATGGATCGAAGGCCTTACGCAGCCGGCTCTGAATCGCCTGGTGCGGCGCGTCCATCTCGGTCCTGGCAAATCGGAGTCGATCTCGCTCGACGCACGCGACCTTTCCCGTGAGTCGGCTAATCATCTGAACAAATTCGGCCAACCGTATGCGCAGCCTCCCAAGCCTGATTACTGACCGAAGATGATTGGCTCGATTCCCTTGTCATGGCCGATGAATCGCATGGGAATAAACTTTCTACTTGAGAGATTGCGGGCCGCGCGGGCAGGCGATAAACCTTCAGTCCCGCCAGTTGCAGGGCGATGTGCCACAGAAATGCCGCGTTGCCCACGTTGCGGCGCCATAGGCGCTTTGGATCCTGCAGCAGCCGGTGCAACCAATGGAATCCCATTTTCTTCACCCACGGGGCGCATTTCTTGAGCCGGCCAGTGTGAAAATCGAATGCCGCTCCCACACCGAGCATTAGGCGCGTCTCCAGGAGCGGCAGCATCCTGCGCATGAAGAGGTCCTGTCTCGGTGTGCCGATTCCTACCCAGACGAGGTCCGGCTTGCACGCCCTGATGGTCTGCGCAAGATCACTCTCTTCCGCAGCGGTCAACTCGCGAAAAGGAGGTGTGTAAGTGCCGGCAATGCGCGTCCACGGAAATTGGCGAACCATATTTGCCGCGAGTTCGCCGGCAACGCCCTCTTTTCCTCCATAAAAGAAGTGGCTATAGCCTGCAAATTCTTCCCGGCTGAAAACCTCCTGCATTAGTGAAGGCCCCGTGACATGATCCATCGAAGCATGTTTCTGTAGCCGGCCGACCCAAACCGTCGGCGTGCCGTCGGGAATCGCAAGGGCCGCTTCGGCATAAGCCTGGGCCACATCTGGGTTGCGCCGTGCCTCAAGGATTCCATGCACTCCGACTGCGCACACGTAGCCCCTCCTGCCGGATCGAAGAATTTGCGCCACGCGCGCAAGCGCCCCCTCCAGATTCAGCGCCTCAACGGCAATGCCAAGCACATTGGCACAGGGACCAAGGGATGCCGTGAGAAACTCCCCGCCTTGGTGGCCGGCGCATCGCTCAAGCATCGGTGCCGCGGTGTGGTGCGATATCCGGCTCATTGCGCCTCCTCGTAAAGTGCCGTTGAAAATGCGGAATAAGACCTACATTTGGAACGACTGTTGAGAAACACCACGAGCGGGATGTAGACCATGCAGGTGATTGGCCCATAGAGCATGCGGCTCCATGCCATTCCCTGCAGGCCATAACGTCTTGCGAGCCAACTCATTGAGATGCTCATGAGTATGCCGCCCGCCAGTGTGAAGCAGGTCAATGTCTTTGCCCGGCCCAGAGCCAGCATCGAATAGGCTCCAGCGACTCCAAGGCCTGAGAACGCTGTGCTCCAGACAATGACTGGAAGAAGCGGCGCACATTGATGCGCAAGTTCAACCCCGGCTAACCTCGAAAGAATTGCTGGCCCGAACGCAAGCACAACCGAAGCGCCAAGGACCACAATCAGCAGGTTGGCGCAGAAGCCCAGCAGAACCGTCCGACGTACGCCTGCCCGGTCATCCAGCGCGTGTTGAACCGAAAGGCGCGGAAACAGGAAGTGCAATCCGGCCGCGACCAACCCATAGATCGGCTGAGACATTTGCACGCAAATTGAATATGCCGCCACGGCGGCCGCTCCGAAAGCGATGCCGGCAATCAGTCTGTCCAACTGCCCGAACACCAGGCCGGAGACCGCTTGAATCCAGGCAAACACACCGAAAGATAACAGGGCCCGCGTCGTTTCGCGATCGAGAGCCGGCAGCAAGTCATCGGCATCCAGCAGCGTGCGAAGTTGTGCAATCTGGAGCCACACTCCATACGCCGAGATCAGGAGGGTTGCTACCAGAATGCTGACCACCGTGTGCGCGATAAACGGCAGCACTCCGGCGCAGGCCAGGCACACAAGGCGCGCAATGGCACTGATCCTGAGGGCGCTTCCATATCGTTCATAAGCCCGTTGGGTGCTGACGCAAACGCTTTCAATGGCGCGCACCGGAATGAGCAGGCAGGCGATGCGGAGGGTCCACAGGCAATCGGCTCGCAGTCCGGAAGTTGCGCTTACCAGCTTGATGGCCGCCATGGGCGCAAGAATCCATCCCGCAATCGCCAGCGCGCAGCCGAGAAACAGGTGGATGCCCATGGTGCTGCGTACCGCACGAATGACATTTTCATGATTGCCGGTCGCTCGCTGCATGGCCACGATGCGGATATTTGCATCGCCGAACCCCGATGCAACAATGGCTCCCGTGCTGATGGTAGAAACGGCAATCATCCATATGCCATATCGATCGGTCCCCAAACTCCTGAGCGCGAGTGGAGCAATGGCAAGCATCCCCAGGGGGTAAGCCAGGTAGTCGAGCACTCCAAAAATCGCATTCGAGATCTGGTTTTTCAGGTTTGCTGCGCGTTGACTCAAGCGTGCCCATCCTTGAACTCTGACCTTACGAAGAGGGCGTCGAACTCGTGTCAGGGGCCGGTCAAATGAATGTCATCTGTTTGTCACTGTGGGAACCGCCCGGTTACCAGCACACAGAATCCGATTTCCGCCTGTTTCCTCATCGGAAAACCAGTTCGAGAGTGAATGCCCTCTTTACCCATCAAATCTCCAATCAGGCGCTGCCAAGCCCAATACCGCATCCAGATCGGCGACCTCCCCGCTTATCAGCTATTTGCGACACGAGATTGCCCTTGTCTTGGAAGAGGGAAATTTGGATGCGCGCCGGGTTTTCCGGACAATCCGCATAGAACGGTGCAAAAGAATGACAAGTCGATAACAATTCGTGGCGGCGATTTCTTCATACTCAGCCTCAAAGGAAGATCAATCTTTGAGAGACAACTGCATGAAGACCAGTTCGCTGCGACACTATTTGGTTTTATGGACAATTTGCGCGTTTGTTCTGACGGTGAAAGCATTTGGGCAGACGCCGGGGACAGGCGCCATTTCCGGTGTGGTCTTCGACCCTTCGAATCGGGCGATTGCCAACGCTGAGGTGCTGTCGGTAAATGAAGAGACCCACGCATCGCGCTCAGTGATCACAACGGCAGAGGGCGTATTTCGCGTGCCTTTGCTGCTGCCGGGGCGCTACACGGTGACGGTGGAGGCAAAAGGGTTTGCCGGGAAAAGTTTTCAATCGATCCAGGTAACGGTGAGCGAAACGACCTCCCTGAACGTGAAGCTAACGATTGCTGGAGCGAGCGTGAGCATACAGGTGGCGAGCGATGCAGAGTTGGCCGAGTTGGAAACTTCGACGTTGGGAGGGCTCGTGGACGATACGGCGATTCAGGCGCTGCCGCTCTCGAACCGCAACTATACGCAGATCCTGGGGCTTTCATCGGGCGTGGTGGTGCCGCTTCCGACTGCGGCGGCGCTGGGAAACGGCTCTCAGAATGTGGCCTCCAATGGTGGCAAGACGACGGCCAACAATATCCAGTTCAACGGCATTGACGCGAATAACCTGGCGGAAAACTCAGCCGTCAACGCCGGTGAAGAGGTGGGCACGGCCATTCCGGCACCGGACTCGATCCAGGAGTTCCGTGTGCAGACGGCCAACTTCGATGCCGCGTACGGACGCGGGTCCGGCGCGAACGTTGACCTCGTGAGCAAGGGCGGGACGAACAGCCTCCACGGAAGCACCTGGGAGTTCGTACGCAACAATATCTTCAATGCGAACGACTTCTTTTCAAAAACCGATGGCCAGCCGCGAGCAGAGCTGAAGCAGAACCAGTTTGGCGCGACAGTTGGCGGGCCAATCGTGAGGGATAAGACATTTTTCTTCGTTGAGTACCAGGGGTCGACCCAGGCAAATGGTCTGGGTGGCGCACAGACGGCCACATTGCCGCAATTGACCTCCGGCCGCTCGGCGGCGGCTCTCGGGGCACAGTTCTGCCCGGCCGGGCACCTGGACTCTGCGAACCAGGAGGCGACCGGATATCTGACTCAGGCGGGCGGGACGCAGGTGGCATGCGACGGGTCAAACATCAACCCCGTGGCGCTGGCGATCCTGAACGCGAAGCTGCCAAGTGGTCAATTGGCCATACCCAGTCCACAGGCAGCGCTGCCGAGCACGAACTCCGCCAGTTGCCATTGGGGCAGTCGACGTTTGCGCCGCCGGCGTACTACTGGGAAAACCAGTTCACCTCCGATATCGACCAGACTCTTACCCCGAAAAATACCCTCGCTGGCCGGTTTTTTTACTCGCACGCGACCGAGACCATGCCATTTTCCGAGGATGGGCCGAACCTTCCGGGCTGGGGGAGTAATGGACTAGCCCGCAATACGATGTTTGTGCTCACGGATACGCACATCTTCAACTCCAGGCTGGTTAATATCGCGCGGTTTGGATACATGCGATACGACGGGCTGATGGCGAGCCAGAGCCCGCTTCTGGCATCGGCAATCGGGGAAGGAACGACGACGGGCATCGTGAGCCCGACCTCCGGCGCCCCAGGACTGTCGATCGGTGGGCTGTTCACGATCGGCGCGCCGAGCATCCCTGCGTCGTGGCAGGTGACAAACACGTATGTATGGCAGGACACGGCTGCGCTGACCCGCGGTCGTCACAACGCACGATTCGGCGTTGAATTCAAGCGGAACGAGGTGGATGAGGATCAGCCGGAGGAGACGAGCGGCCTGCTCCAAATCGCAACCTTCGACGACTTTCTGCTGGGGCAGAGCGCATCGCAGAATGGCAGCCCGACCGGACTCAGCAATGTAACGGGGAGTCAGGCGGGAGGAGGCATCTTCCGCAGGGACGAGCGGTACACGGACTTTGCCGGCTTCGCGCAGGACGACATCAAGCTGGCGCAGCATCTGACTGTGAATGCCGGACTGAGGTACGAAATCTTCGGCGCTCCGACGGACATTAACGGGCGGTTGGCAAACTTCGACCCGGCTATCGCGACAGGGCATGTTTCAGCTACGGGATCATTCAGTGGATTCACTGTGCCTTCTAATCTTCCGGGCACGATCCCCACAGGCGTAGTCAGGACGACTATGCCGGGATTTTGGAAGACACCGCTCGGAGACATATCGCCAAGGCTTGGATTTGCGTGGCAGATGACAGAAAAGCCGCTGTTGGTGTTGCGCGGTGGATACGGCATTTACTATGACGAGCACTCGGGCAACATTGCGGAGGCGACACTTGGACAGCCGCCGTTTTCAACGCTGCAGATCGTGTCGGGCGCTGCCAATGGGGCAGCGACTTTGCAGAGTCCCTTCGTTCCTCTGGTGCTGCCGGATTCAAGCTATCCGATCTTCATACCGCGCACTCCGACGTCGGTGCCGTTCCTCCAGGGGACGGATCCGAACCTCGTGGACTCTCGGACACAGGAGTATAACCTGAACGTGCAGTATGCTTTTGCGAAGGATTATGTGCTACAGGTTGGTTATGTGGGAACGCGTTCGCTGCACCGGCCGGGGCAGATCGAATTCGATCAGGCGCTTCTGGCTAGTCCGCAGAATCGGATAGGCGGTCAGACGACGAATTCGGTCAACAATGTGACCAACCGGCTGCCGTTTGCCGGTATCAGCGAGGGTTCGCTGTTTACGCAGTCGAACTTCATCGCGAATTACAACTCATTGCAGAGCAGCATTGTCAGGCGCTTCGCTCATGGGTTTCAGTTCCAGGGAAGCTATACCTGGTCCAAGAGCCTGGACGAGACCAGCGGTTCGGGTGGAAGCAATCTGTACGAATTGTTTTTGCTCACGAACAGCCAGAATAATCCGCGGCAAGCATATGGGTTGACGGACTTTGACCGCGCGCAGAGGGCGGTGATGAACTTTACCTGGCAGACGCCCAGGTTCCAGTCCGCACCCGCTCTGGCCCGGATTATGCTCAGCGACTGGCAGTTCTCAGGCATCTCGGTGATCCAGTCGGGCAATGCGCTCACCATCATGGACTTCAACGCCGGCGCGGTTTACGGCAACTTTGAAAACCGTGCGGAGAGAACGGGAGTGAATCCCTCCACACAAGGTTCTCTTTTTTCGCGCGTGCAAAACGGTTACCTCACCCAAAACGCATTTACCATTGCGCCGGAGGCTCCGAATGGCACCGGCCCCAACGACACGGACTTCGGCGACAGCGGCGTCGGCATTGTGCGTGGTCCTGGCCAGCATAACCTGGACATGGCGGTGGAACGCGTGATTCCCGTAAGAGAGTCCAAGAGCTTCCGCTTCCGGGCAGAGTTCTTCAACTTGACCAACACGCCACAATTCGGCAGCCCCAATAACGGCGTGGATTACACCGCGACTCCCACCGGTCCAGCCAACCTGAATCCTTCGTTTGGCTTGATCTCCTCAACCATCGCGAATCCCCGCATTATCCAGTTCGCAGTAAAGTACCTGTTCTGATCATCCGCAAACTTCCAGAAAGGAACCTGAATGACGACGATTGCTGAGATTGAGTCTGCGCGCGATTTGTCCAGACCGATCAACCTTCCCAGGCACCCGATGGAAGCTCCTGAACTTTCACTGCGAGCAATGTACTACGCGTCGGGATTTCCCGTGGAGGTTAACACGAATTCGCCTCAGATCCTGGCCTACTGCGATGAGCTATGGGGAATGTGCGAAGGCGAATACAACACAGAACCGATCCGGGTGAACGTGCATGTGGTGGAGAGCGACTCGATTGAATGCCCTCCCATTCCGTCGTACCATGCGATGGAACATACGGTGGTATGGGTGGCCAATGCGGATAACTACGGCGTCGTCCACATGGGCCGGAACGAAACGCAAATCCTGGTTTCACATGCGGCCTTGAGGCACAGGTTATACGTGCGAGGCTTCTTTCTCGATACAGGGGTGGCGATACACATCAGGACGCGTTATATGACGTGCGTGCATGCGGCCTGCGTAGCATTGGAGGGACACGGGGTGTTGCTCTGCGGCGACGCCGGTGCGGGAAAATCTACGCTGTCTTATGCGTGCGCACTAGCCGGATGGACCTATGTGACCGACGATGGATGCAATCTGTTGATCGGCGGAATAGATCGAATGGTGATAGGCAACTGCCACAAGGTTCGCTTCCGGCCCACCGCCGCGGAGCTGTTCCCGGAACTGGAGGTGCAGGAACTTACGCCGCACCCGGCAGGCAAGCCGTCGGTTGAGATCGCGACCGACAAGTTTCCCAACATGATTTGCGCGCGGTCCGCACAGGCGGACTTCATTGTCTTTCTCAACCGGCACGTGGAAGGGCCACCCGAGCTTGTGCCCTATCCCGAGGATGTTGCACGGCAATACATGCGGCAGCTTCATGCACCGTCGGAACTACTTCCGGCGCAGTACCAAACGATCGAGCGGCTACTGACGGTGCCGATTCTGGAACTCCGTTATTCCAACCTGGACTGGGCCATCGACAGGCTTCGTAGATTGGTCCAGGAGGGGCGCTAGTGGAGCAGTTGCCTGTGGCCGACCTAGCCCCGGACCGCAGTGCGAGCGACGCCTCCATCTTTATGACCCCGGCAGCGTTGCTGCACAACAAGAAACTGAGCCGACATTTCTGGGTCTTCTTTACGGTCGCTTTCTTTTTCGATTTCGGGTTCTCCGTCTATTTCTTCCTGTTCAACCTTTACCTGCTGGACATTCATTTCAATGAGCGGACCATCGGCCTGATGGGCGGCGCACTGGCATTGGGATCGGCGATCGGAACCCTACCGGCGGGCTGCCTGGCGCGCAAGACCGGCTTGCGCCCTCTTCTTGCATTTTGCCTGATCGTCGCGCCGTTAGTGGGAATTGCGCGCGCGCTGGCATTGGGGCAGGCGGCGCAGATTGGCCTGGCGCTTTTCGCGGGGTTGGCAATGTGCATCTGGGGAGTCTGTTTCCCACCCACAATCGCAAGACTTACAACGGATGAGAATCGTGCATCGGCATTCAGTCTCATTTTTTCAATGAGCATCGGCACCAGCGCACTCGGAGGCATTGTATGCGGCTATCTGCCCCGGTGGCTAAAGATGGCCGGATTTGCGATGCAGGCCGCGCAATTCAAGCGGATGATTCTGATTGTCTCGTGTTGCATCGCAATGATTGGCTTGATTCCTTTGCTGCGCCTGCGCTTACCGTTTCAAGACAGCCAGCGTCAGGCCCAGGACAAGACCAGCAAACAGCATTGGAAGATCAGCCCGTTCCTGCTCAGCTTTCTGCCGTCGATGGCCCTGTGGACGGCTGTCCTAGCCTCTTTTACACCATTTGCATTTGTATATCTGTCGAAGGATCTCCATATTTCCTTTGCGCTGATTGGGCTCACTTTCTCCGCCGCGCAAGTTCTTCAATTGTGTGTTGGGCTGCTGACACCGGTGCTCTTTCGCCGATTAGGCCTGGTGAACGGCATTGTCGCCACACAAGTCGCCACTGCCGCCGCCGTGGCCTGTCTGGCCGGAACCCATAGCCGGGGGCTGGCGGTAGCGCTCTACCTGAGCTTTTCCGCAACGCAATGGATGAGCTCTCCGGGGCTGTACAACTTGCTCATGAGCAAAGTGCCGGACAATGAGCGCAGCTCGGCGTCGGCGATGACGATGTTCTGCAATGCGCTGGTCGGGGCGGGCTCAACGGCGGGTGCGGGGATACTCATTGCGCAATTTGGATACCCTCGCGTGCTGATGGGGATTTCGGCGCTCGCGCTGACGGCGGCCGTTCTTTTCGGATGTGTTGTTGCGCCAGCCGCTCGTAACACGTCAGAGCAGGTGTAAATCGGCATTGACCAAGGGCATGGGTGCGGAAGGCATTGAGTAGCGAAAATGCAAGAGGCCGGCAGCAGGCGATCCGAATTCTTGCGTCGCAAGCTGACAGGGACTCCGTTGCCACGTTGGAGACCTTGCGGAAGACCGATCCTCAAAATGTAGGCCCGATCATATGGGCGATTAAGATTGGAGGCCTTGTTATGGGTTGAGGAAATGGAGCAGTTGTTCCTCTTCGTGTTGACTGAGAGAAGCCCGCACCCGCATGTGACGCACGACGGTGCCGGATATGCGCGGCGAGAAACCATCCGGCGCCGTGTGGCAGCGAGAGCAGTTTTGGTCGAATACGCGCTGGCCCTCATCCTGTTGCTGATCAGCGGGCTTTGCGGCGGTGGCTGTTTTGGCAGCGGGAGTGATCGGCGCGCTGTTCTGCTGTGCGGCGACCGCGAACGCAGAAACCGAAGCCAGGACAAGAATACCGGGCAACCAATGTTTCAAATTCATCGTCATTTTCCTTTCCAGGCTGGGAAGAGGAAGCGGTAAACAATCCCTGTCTCCCAGACATTGTGATTGCCAGTGGACGAGAATTGCCGAGCGTAGCTGGTAAGAATCCTGGTATTGTGCGGCAGGTTGTAATCGAGGCCGAAGTCAGCTCGTTGCGTGTTTACCAGCGGCAGGCCATCGCTGACGATGGTGTCACGGCGAAACGTTTGCCGCATGCGGAAGACAGGCTCGAAACGGCCAATCACGCTGTCGAGACCGCCGAAGGCCTGAGTGCGGTAGTCGGCCTCGACCCAGTAGCCCTGGGCATGATGACCTCGGGCGAACTCGGAACGGAGGCGGAAGGCCGTCTCTTTGGGTTCCCACCAGAGGTGGGCGCCGTAAAAGTTCTCGTGCGTCCCTTGCAGGACACGGTCGTAAGAGAGGCCCATTTCAAGGCGCTGTTCGGGAAGATAGAGACTTGCACGTCCGCCGGAGCCGCGTTGAGTCTTGAACTGCTCGTTCCCGCTCCGAGTTGAATAGAACCATGCGTAGTCAATTGAGTATTTGTTGCGTGCGATGGCGTTGCCGCGCAGCATACCGCCAAGGCCACTGCCACTTGAGAAGACGCCGAGAGCGGCGATTAGAGGGCCATCCTGAAAGTTGCCTATCCAGATCGGAGAGAGCCGCTCGTTGTAAGTGTTGAATGGAATGAGATAGTCTCCGCCTACGATGGTGAAGTGGCGCGAGGCGACATAATCACCCTGCAGGTAGGTGAGCCCAATGAAGTGGGTATGGTCGTAGCCTGGCTGATTGCCGTCATTCGGCGCAAAGGTCTCGATGAGTGCAGCGCGCGATTCGACGAGAACGTGCTGGCCCAGAGGTGCAGCGAGCAGAGGCTCGTTGACGGGATAGTAAATGGTGTTGCCGCCATTTGTGCTGGTGAAGAAACCGACGCCTCCAGAAATGAGAGGCGTGTCCTGAGCGGAGCAGTAATGAGCAATTGCAACGGCTGCCAGCGCGAATCCGAGGTAACGGATTGTATTTGCGGCACTGCGGTGTTTGAGACTCAAAGCCGAACCCAACATACGGGCAAGCTTAGCGGATGTAACCTGGCCAAATGTCGCTGGATCATCTAACAGTTGTCAATTGATTGTCATTTCGCTTCAAGGCGCCAACTGATGTTCCGCAGCGCAACAAAATGGCGGACTCAAAAAGAGTTTCTTCAAGCATTCTGTGAGAATTTCTCTGCAAACAGTGACAAATACAACTTGGTGACATTTTACTTACAGACATGTGACAACCAATCGTCGAGACCTGTCTAGAGTCAGAACAGCCTGTAGTCTTGCTGTTGTGTTTGCGGCCCCGAATCGAAATCCGGCACGTAGGAAGACAGCGGACAGTCAGCAAGGCGGCAGGGCAGTCTCCCCAGAAACCTCCTATTGAGGGTCTTCAAATGAAGCTGAAGTTTGCGTTGTACACTTTCTTTGCCGCAATGTTGGTTGCGGTGCCATTGTTTGTTTCCGCAACACACGCCGAAACCACTCCACGTCGCATTGAGGTGACTGCCAAGCGATTCGCCTTCACGCCCGGAGAGATCACTCTGAAAAAAGGTGAACCCGTCATTCTTGTGCTGAAGAGCGTCGATGTGTCGCACGGGCTCCGCATCAAGGAACTTGGCGTCGACGCAAAAGTGGGCAAAGGCCAGACCAGCGAAGTTCCCTTTACTCCCAATAAGACCGGAACTTTTGTCGGCCACTGCTCGGTGTTTTGCGGCTCCGGCCACGGGACCATGGCGCTGACCTTGCACGTTGTGGACTAACCACATGTCGCGGACTGTCTTTCTCATTTTCGGAACGGCATTGCTCGCCCTGCCGCTCACCATGCTGCTCGGGATCCTGGTCATTGGCTGCAATGCAGATCCGCCGGGCAAAGCAGAGACCGCGGTCATGACCTGGGCTAAGCACAAGATATTGGTGCATAACAAGACACAAAGGAGCCCGATCAAGGACAGCGCCGCGGCGGTCGCCGATGGCAAAGTGGCGTTCTCGCATTATTGCGTCGCATGTCATGGGCTGGATGGCCAGAATACAGGAGTACCCTTTGCCGACCGCATGTCGCCACCAGCGCCTTCGCTGGCTGGAAAAGATGTGCAGTCCTATACCGACGGGCAGTTAAAGTGGATCATCGACTACGGCATTTGGCCTTCTGGGATGCCTGGTTCTAAGAACACACTAAGCGACGAAGAGATCTGGTCGATTGTGCTGTATTTGCGTCATTTGCCACAGGCAGGAAGCCTCGGCGAACCGGAGATGTACACACACTAACTTATGCATTCTCTTCCCGCCAATCCGTCGAGCAGGCCACTAAGCCATGCATGGCAATTGCGCGAGGCTGTTCTGTTGAGCTTTTGTGATCCGTTGCCGGCAGAGTATGCGCGCTTGCTTCATCTCTCGCGCAAGGAATGGGAGAACTTGCTGCACTGGCTGGACACCAGCGGGCTCGCGCTGTATTTTCTCAATCGCGTGGAAGAACTCGGCCTATTGGAAACGCTCCCTTTGCCGGTGATTGCGCGCCTGCAGCAAAATCTAGCCGACAACTCAAAGCGATTGGAAGGAATGATCGCCGCGCTGGCCGAAATCCAACGCCGGTTCCAGGCGGCGGGGCTTGCGTTCGCTGTATTGAAAGGTTTTTCATTGTGGCCGATCTCGGTCCCCAAGCTGGAATTGCGGTCGCAGCTCGACCTGGACCTTCTCGTTGCGGAAGAAAACTCATTGGAGGCGCGGCGCATCCTCGAGGACGCCGGCTACCGGCTTACTGCCATCGGGGGCGCGAGTGGCAGACATTGGGAGTTCAAGGCAAACGAAGGCCCGCCGTCCTCACTGAAAGATCACTACAGAGCCAGCCCGAGCCGCTCGGCGGAATTGCACATCGAGACTGTCGGCGCTGGACGAACATCGCAGCTGTCTCGTATTCAGAAGCTCGACTTTCGCGGCGTCACTATGCCTGTACTTTCGCCGATCGACCTCTTTGTGGGGCAAGGTCTTCACGTCTACCATCACGTGTGCAGCGGGTTTTTGCGCACCGCACATTTGCTCGAGTTTTATCGCCACGTAATAGCGCGACGAAGCGACGATGTCTTTTGGTGCAGGTTGCAAGAGCAAGTTGGAAGCGATCAGGTGACGTGTGTACGGCTCGGCATGGTAATGCTTTTGATCTCCCGCGTGATGGGTCGATTTGCACCTGAGGCGCTGACTTTCTGGACGGTCGACCAGCTTCCCGCCACAGCCCGACTGTGGGTGGATATGTACGCACGCCGAATGGCTTTGGCGAGTTTCCCTGGCAGCAAGTTGTACCTGCTTCTGCAGGAAGAAATGATGCCGATGGGATTGGCCTCAAAGCTGTCCCGGAAGCAGGCGCTTTTGCCCCGCCGGCTGCCGCGCGCCATTACGCAACCAGTTGATGGAGAGACGTTTCCGGCGCGCATGAAACGATATCGTATACAGTTCCACTTTTTTCTTTTCAGGCTGCGCTTCCACATTTTTGAGGGGATTCTCTATCTTCGCGAGTCGATCCTCTGGCGGCAGAACATGAATCGAGTTTCCCGGTGATCACTTCTTCCAGCTCGTCTCTTGAAAAGCTGCGGCGTCTTGGTTTGCAGGTTCTCTTGTTTGCCTGCGCGCTCAGTCCAAGTGTGTTAACCTGGCTCGCTCCAAAGCTCTCTCAGTGGGAGCTTGGTGCTCCCGATCGCAGCATCGAGTCATCACGCGGAGCGTTTATCGCTGTAACAGTCCCCGCTGGCGGACGTGCCCTCAGAAACTGGGCGTCGATCTCGGCGGTCCCTTCCTTCACTGCTTTCGTTGCTGGCATCTTTCCTCCTTGCCTCATTGACTCCATCATGCGCCGCCAACGTTCAAATGAAGATACGGTGAACCACCTATGTCGGGCAGAAAGGGCTATTGAAGGCCATTGTGTGAGGGGTCAAGACTCATCTTCCTTCGGCTCGCGGGGCGCGGCCTGTCGCTACGCGGCCAACCCAGGCGGGATGCCGGCGGCATCCTGTTCTGCTTGCAGGCGGGCCTTGATAGCAAAACTCCTGCGTTGTTCCTTGCGGTGACGACGTGTGGCCGCGATGGTTTCGCTGAGCCATGCGCATAGAACTGTTAGCTCGGAGTCCTTGCCGTTCTGTTTCTCAGCCCACCAATACCCACGCTGCGAAATACAGGGAGCATCTGCCCGACTGGTGAGACTGCACGGAGAGTGCACACCTGGGACTGCTATGCGGACCCCAAAGGAAATGGTCCTCACCGGAGCGACGTTCGGTGAGGGCCATTTCTGAGTGGGACTAAGCGACCTTCTTCGCTTTGTTCAACTGCTCATCCAGGTAGTCGGACCAGTCCTGCATCATCCGCTTCCGGCCATCGAGGTACTGCGCGTNNGATCCAGGATTCGGGGTACCCGTCCTTCATGAGGACGGGGGATGCCCTCGCGCCCTCGTGAAGGATCGTTGAGGCGATCCCGCGATACCCGTGGCCAGTCATGATGCCGCGGTACCCCATGCGCTTTAATGCGCCGGAGATGGCCCCTGAACTCATGCTCTTTTCTTCTCGATCCCAAGCACCTGGAAAAACATAGTCGCTGCCGCCTGTGCGTCCCTTCAATTCCTGTAATTCCCTGATCACTTGACGTGAAAGCGGAACGATGTGCGGAGACGGCATTTTCATCCGCTCTTTCGGGATCTCCCACCAGCCCTGCTCCAGATCGATTTCGGTCCACGGAGCCTGCGCAAGTTCACTGGTCCTGAGGAACGTCCTCGCCATAATCCACATCGCATATCGAGCGATCTCGGTTCCCGTGTATTCATCCATGTCCAGCAGCAATTTGGGCAGGTCACGGCTATCAACTCGGGGATGGTTGGTCACCGCCTGTTCCTTGAGCACATCGCCGGGCCTGAAGTCTGCGGCAGGGTTACGCCGGGCATAACCACGCGCGATGGCGAAGCGAAAGATTTGGCCGGTTGTGCGAAGGGCTTTCCGCGCCAGTTCTTCGGCTCCACGGCTCTCGATCTCCGTTGCCATGTCCGCGATGTCTGGTGCTTCGATATCCGTGATGTGCCGGTGTCCGAGTTTGGGGAGAATGTCGGCCGTGATTCGACTCTCCATCTGGTCCCGGTAGCGCGGAGCCTTCTTATCGCTCCACTGCTCGAACCACTCCGTCTGAACCGCACCAAAGCTACCGACAGGCCAGACAACCTTTTCAATGCTCTCCGCCACCGAGCGCTCTTGATCGAGTTTCGTCAACAAGCGCTCCCGGCTGAGCTTCGCCAAGGCTGAGCGCTCCTGATTGAGTTTCGCTGCGGACGCCTCTGCCTTCTTTTCCTTCTTCTTCTCGTCGGCAGGATTGAGTCCTCCGCGAAGAACACCCTGCCACCGCTGTTGCTCAGTGCGGGCCTCCTTCAAACTCGTCAAAGGGTATTCACCGAGCGACAGCAACTGGGGCTTCCCATGAAAACGATATTGCCACCGCCAGAACTTTCCTCCCGTCGGTGTGATGTAGAGGAAAAGGCCATGGCCGTCGGTCAACTTGTAAGGTTTGTCTTTGCCCCTGCGTCTTGAGACTTGTGTGTCTGTGAGTTTAGCCGCTGCCATATGTTCAGTTTCTATTTCCCGATAAAAATACCAACAATTGTACCTGCGTTATACACGGATTCAGGCATACGGAAGCGGACGATGCCGGACAACTGTTTTGTTAAGTTGTTGATTTTATTGGTTATTTCTTTTGTTACCGGATGGAAGCGGGCATAACTTGGCTCCTCAGGTA
>PMWR01000311.1 GCA_003166055.1 Acidobacteriaceae bacterium | reverse complement strand
GCGGTTGTGGTTTCATTGGCCAGTGCCGTGGGCTTCGCGCAATCGGGCGAAGCAACTTATAAAGCCAAGTGCGCAGCCTGTCACGGTGCAACCGGTACTCCCAGCGCAGGCATGGCCAAGATGATGGGCATCAAGGCTGCGTCCGATCCGGACATCAAGAAACTCAGCGAGGCCCAGATGGTCGCAGTGGTCAAGGCCGGCAAGGGCAAGATGAAGCCGATCGCGGGACTCACCGACGCGCAGGTCAAGGACGTTGTGGCGTACTACCGGGGTCTGAAGTAGCTGATTCGGTGTAAGACCAACACAAAATAGGCCCCGCTGCATTTGCGGGCCGATCCATGTATCGGGAGAGTTGTGCCGATGTTTCAGAAGTTTCGTGAAGGCTGGGTGCGGCCCGCGCTGTTTTTCGGCAACAACCCCATAAGCCTCGCGGGTGGCGCTATCACCAGCGCTTCCGGCGTGACCATGATCGGCTATTGGCTGGTGGAGATGTTTGGCCGGCCCAATGACAACCCATACCTGGGCATCATTTTCTTTCTGATTTTACCTGCACTGTTCATCGCCGGACTGGTGCTGATTCCGATCGGTGTATACATTCGCCGGAGAAAGCTGCAGCTGGCAGGGCAGATTCCTGCCGAGTTCCCCAAGGTCGATTTCAACGACCGGATGTTCCGCCACGGCGTTGACATTGTGTTGGTGGCCACGATTGCCAACCTGCTGGTTGTTTCGATCGCCACCTATCGCGGCGCGGCGTACATGGANNTACAAAATCTCAGCGCATTCCCATGTGGCGTGCGTGGACTGTCACATTGGGGCGGGCGCGCAGGCGTATTTTTCGGCCAAGGTGAACGGCACCAAGCAGCTTGTCGAGGTTGCATTCCATCGCTATCCGACGCCGATTCCGTCGCCAGTGCAGAACCTGCGGCCGGCGCGGGAGATTTGCGAGGGCTGCCACACGCCGGCGAGGTTTATCGGAGAAAAGCTGCTGGTGAAGTCGACCTTTGCCGATGACGAGAAGAACACCGAGACGCAGACGGTGCTGGTGCTGCACCTGGGTGGGCAGGATTCGCTGTCGCACCTGACCGGGATTCACGGCGTGCACCTGGGCCACATCGAATACGTGACCACGGACCCGACGCGCACCATCATTCCGTGGGTGCAGAAGCGGAACGCCGATGGCTCGGAAACGGTGTTTGCGGCATCCAACGCCGGGGCGGGCATACCCAAGGGCGAACGGCGGGTGATGGATTGCGTGGACTGCCACAATCGCGCGGCGCATACCTTCATGACCCCGGAGGACGCGCTAAACCGGGCGATGGAACAGGGCGCGGTGAGTCCCGATCTGCCGTGGGTTCACAAAGAAGGGCTGCAACTGCTGAAGGCGAACTACGCGACGGAGGCTGAAGCGGCCACGCAGATTCCTCAGCAACTGGCGGCTTTTTACCGCGCGCAGTATCCTGACGTGTCGCAATCGAAGGCGGCGCTGGTGAAGATTGCGGGCCAGGGGCTTGTGACGCTCTATAGCCAGAATGTGTTTCCGTTNNCACGCGGCCAAGAACGGCACCAGCATCACGCAGGATTGCGCGGCCTGCCACAACCTGCTGGCCGTGGACGAAGCCAAACCCAAGGTACTGGCGGATCTGGGCATCCAGTAAGGTGCGGCATCGAATAAAGAATCAGCCCGCGGATCATCGCGGGCTGATCTATTTTGCCCTGACGTGGTAGGCTGGCTCTTCGGTTTGAAGGAGCCGGATTTCCGATGCAGCCGAATCAGCCTTTGCACTTCAATCTTGTGGCCGCCGCACACGCTGCGATGATCGAGCATGGTTTTCAGCCGGAGTTTCCCGCGGGAACCGATACGGAACTCGCTGCCATCGAGGCTCATCCGGAGCCGCCGGCCGTGCCGGGACTGCAGGACTTGACCAGCCTGCNNATGGCCGCATCCGCGTGCTGGTTGGTGTGGCCGATGTGGACGCCCGCGTTCCCCTGGGTTCGGTCATCGACGGGCACGCGAAGAGCGAGACGACTTCGGTGTACACCGGAGTGAAGGTGTTTCCCATGCTGCCCGTCGAGCTCTCCGAGGGGATCACTTCGCTCAACGAAAACCAGGATCGCGTGGCCCATGTTATCGAGTTTTCTGTGGATTCGTCCGGCACTGCCTCGGACGGAAAGGTCTACGCCGCACTGGTCCGCAACCGCGCCCAACTTGCTTACAACGGTGTGGGAGCGTGGCTGGAAGGGACAGGGCCGGCGCCGGCGAAGGTGGCAGCAAGTACCGATTTGGCCGCGCAGCTCAAGCTGCAGGATGCGGCGGCGCAGCGGATGGTGGGCGGCCGGTTTCAGCATGGGGCGCTGGATCTGGAGACGATTGAGACTCGTCCTGAAATGCGAGGCGATCAGCCGGTCGACATCGTTCACCAGCAGAAGAACCGGGCCACATCGCTGATTGAGGAGTTCATGGTCGCGGCCAACGGCGTGGTTGCGCGCACCTTCGAAGCTGCCGGGGTGGCGTCTATCCGGCGCATCGTGCGGACGCCGAAGCGGTGGGATCGCATTGTGGAGGTGGCTCAGGGGCTCGGCACAACCCTCCCCACCGCGCCCGACTCGAAGGCGCTCAACGACTT
>PMWR01000004.1 GCA_003166055.1 Acidobacteriaceae bacterium | reverse complement strand
TAATTAACTCTTTGAATTTCACGCTGCCTATCCAACAAGGACTGCAGGCGAGTTCCCTTTTCCGCATCGGAGATGGAATCGATCATGGTCAGCGCCGGGGTGTTGGGCCGTCCCGAGTACTTGAATCCGAAAACGCAATCGTACTCCACCTCGGCCAGCAGGTTCATCGTCTGGATGAAATCGTCCGGCGTCTCTCCCGGAAAGCCGACAATNNTCGCAGAGCGTTGGATAGGCGTCGATGGCCTCGACAATGTCCCGCGTAAAATCGCGAGGATGGCTGGTGGTGAAACGCACCCGCCTGATACCGGGTACCTGCCCCACCGCCGCCAGCAGTTCGGCGAAGCTCAACTTCCCTTCCGGATCTTTGTAGCTGTTCACGTTCTGGCCCAGCAGTTGAATCTCGGTATATCCGAGGTCGGCAATCCGCCGCGCCTCGTTCAGCACCGACACCGACCCGCGGCTGCGCTCCTTGCCCCGCGTATAAGGCACCACGCAGTAGGCGCAGAACTTGTCGCAGCCCTCGATGATGGTGATGTAGGCGCGGTGCGGATTCCGCCGGGCCGTGAATTCTGTCTCAAAGGTCTCGTCGGTCTGCCGGTCGTCGAGCCCGGTGATGCGCGTCTCGCCTGCCTCCAGCCGCGTCAGCATCTCGGGCAGCTTGCGGTAGGAAGCCGACCCGGAAACCAGCGACACATACGGCGCGCGCTCGAAGATCTTTTCGCCCTCCTGCTGCGCNNTGGGCATTCATCTGGCAGCCGAAGGTCTCAAGATAGAAGGTTTTTTCGGTTGCCATAGCAATCCTGAGTATACCGTGATTCCGGTTCGGTTCGCCCACATTGAGTTCACGACCAGCTAGTCCTGTGATTGTTCACAACCGGACACCAAGAACCAGAAGCGGACACCTCGCTCTCAGCCCGTATCGATGCGATCAATGGATTCAACGTCTTAAGCATCGAATGATTGGCAACCGGCATGCATGATCAAGCAGCCAGGATCATTCTTCCAGCCCTCCCCGCTCGCCCAATATGACCAGGAACATGGAGCATCATGAAGACTCTGCTACAGGACATCCGCTACGGTATCCGGCAACTGGTCAAGATGCCGGGGTTCACGCTTACCGCTGTCCTCTCGCTGGCGCTTGGCATCGGCGCCACCACGGCCGTCTTCAGCGTGGTCTATGGTTTCCTGATCGATCCCTACCCCTATCTCGGGGCCGACCGCATGATCCATCTGCGCATTGACACGGGCACGGGTGGACCACAAGGAGTCGGATTTACCGGTGGACAATGGCAGGAGATTCGCAAGTCCCCGGTGGTCGAGGACGCATTCACTGCCGATCAGTGGAATCTGACCGTCACCGGCGCCGATCTGCCCGAAGACGTCGCCGCCGACTACTTCAGCTCGAATGCCTTCCAGTACTTTGGAGTTCCTCCGGCGCTGGGCCGTGGGCTGCAGCCGTCTGACGCTCTTGACGGCGAAGATCCGCAAGCTGTCGTCGTCCTCAGCTACAAGTTCTGGCAACGGCACTTCAACGGAGACCGCGGCGTAGTGGGTAAAACGCTGCAAATGGTTCACGTGAACTACACCATCGTGGGCGTAGCCGCGAAACGCTTCACCTGGGACGATGCCGATGTCTACGTCCCGCAGAAGATTACCCAGGATCTGAACCGCAGATTCTACGTTGGGGTCCGCCTCAAACCCGGCGTGAGCATCGCCGCGGCACAAGGCGCTCTTGAGCCCCTGGTCAGACAGTTCGCCAAGGAGACCCCCACGCACTTCCCGTCGGTTCCCTTCCATCTCAAGCTCTTAGGGTTCAATGACGACTTCCTTGAGCGACTGGGAGGTGTTCCTTACCTGCTCTTCGGCGCAGTTGCCATGCTATTGCTCATTGGCTGTGGCAACGTCTCCATCCTGCTGCTGGCGCGCGCATCCACGCGCGGTCAGGAGTTCGCAGTGCGGTCCGCCGTAGGTGCGAGCCGCTCACGCCTCGTCCGCCAGTTGCTCACCGAAGCGCTTCTGCTCTCGCTCACCGGCGCGGGAGTGGGGCTGCTTATCGCCTACAAATCTCTCGGCTTCATCGTCGCCAACCTGCCTGCCAACTCCATTCCGCATGAGGCAGCCATTCACATCAACCTTCCCGTCCTGCTGTTTACCATGACTATCGCCGTGGCTACAGGCGTTCTCTTCGGTCTTTGGCCGGCGCTTCAGGTCTCGCGTCCCAACGTCAGNNCTGCTCATGCTCACCACCTCCGGAGCGGCCATCGATGCTTTTCTCCATCTGCTTCACATGAACCTGGGCTACGACCCCCACAACGTCATGTCCGTCGGTATCCCGGTGCATGAGGGAACCTACAAGACATGGCCCGAGCGAGCCGCCTACTTTGAACGGTTGCGCAGTGCGGTTGCCGAGGTGCCCGGCGTGACCATGACCGCCATCTCAACCAATGCGACCCCACCTTCCAACGGCAATCAGACTCACTTTGAAATACTGGGCATGCCCTCGGCCAGTGAGCAGCCGGCGCGGCTCAACTATGTCAGCCCGGAATACTTCCCGGCCCTGCGCATCGCCCTGGCCGCTGGCCGCATTTGGGACCAGACCGAAAACCACAACGCCGCATCGGTGGTGGTCGTCAATCAGGCGTTGGCAAAGCGCTACTTTCCAAACCAGAACCCCATTGGGCATTCCATCAAGTTTCCCGATCTGCGCGAAGAGCCGCCATTCAACCTGGTCGCCCCAGGAGCCTCCGGAAACCTGCTGATTGTGGGCGTCATTGAAGACAAGCTCGACGACGGGCTGTCCCGGCCCATTCTTCCCGAGGCCTTTATTCCCTATACGCTGCGCATGCGTATGGGCACCCAGCTCCTGGTCCGCACCGAGGGACCCCCGCTGCGGCTCCTGCATGCCGTCAGCGCCAAGGTCAACTCCATCGATCACGACCAGCAGACCAACTCCGGTGTGGAAGACCTGGAGCACTGGATACAGGATGAGCCGGAGTGGCAGCGTGGCCGCCTGCTCACCTGGCTATTCGGCGCGTTCGCCACGCTTGCGCTGCTGATGTCGGCTGTTGGGCTTTACAGTGTTGTTTCCTACTCCGTGGTGCAGCGAACCAACGAATTCGGTATTCGCATGGCCCTCGGAGCACAGCGGGCTCACGTGCTGCGCATTGTCTTTGTTTCAATGCTGGGCAGCATCGGCGCCGGCGTTGCGATCGGGCTTTTGCTCAGCGTGTCTCTCAACAAAGTCATGGCGCATTGGTCGGCGGTGAGCCAGACTGGAACTCCTGAGCCGCTTCTGCTCTCCATCTCCACACTGACGTTGATGCTGGTGGCTGCGCTGGCCTGCCTGCTCCCCGCCAGGCGCGCTGCGGCAGTCGAGCCAATTACGGCGATCCGCTACGAATAAATCGGCTGGGCCGTGACCCGGGCAGCGGGATTCAGCGCAGCCCGGTGTGCAGGTAAGCCAGCAGCGCCGCCATCTGCTCGTCGTCAAAGCGGCCCGCAAAGCCGGGCATCATTCCCCTGCCGTTCAGCACGTTCANNTGCGGCGACGAGTGGCAGCCGGCCAGGCCCACGCCCAGCCCGGCCACCCATGCAAAACTCCATAACGCCAGGCGGCCGGGCCATTGAAACCCGCTCCGCCCCCGTCTCTCGACCATCTATGCCTTC
>PMWR01000417.1 GCA_003166055.1 Acidobacteriaceae bacterium | reverse complement strand
TCTCACTTTCGGGGTGCAGTCCAACGTGGGCAATTCGGGAACTGCTGCAGCTCTCAGCTTCCCAGGTCTCAGATTCGAGACCTGGGGCACCCGGGGCAGAGGGCGAGCTCGCTTTTCTTCTTACTGCGGAATAGACACGGCCTTGGACAGAACTCAGCATTCACCGAGAACTGCTGGAATTTGTGGTTGGGATGGATTGTTTCAGCGCTTTCGTTACCTTCACAGCGATGTCGTCCTGGATGGTTAGGATGTCGCTCATGGGCTGGTCGTAGGTTTCCGACCAGACGATGAAGCCGCTGTCGGCGCGCAGCAGGCGGACATCGACGCGCACCCTTGTGCCGGACTTTCGAAGGCTGCCATCGAGCGCGTAAGCCACGTTCAGCGATTTGGCGATGTCGGCGACGGGGACCTGCTTGCCTTTGAAATAGAACGAGGATGTGGGTGATGGAACCTTGAGGCCCGGCACTTTGCTGAGCTTGTCGATCAATTCCTCGGTGATGCCGTCTGCGAACTCCTCGTTCTTCATGCCCTCGGTCAGGTCGAGAAACGGCAGCACGGCTACCGAGTTTTGTGGCGTGGCGGGAACGGCGGGCGCTGCCGGGCGGAGAGTTGAAAGCCCTTTATGCAAGATGTAGACCGCAGGGAAAGCAAGACAGAGGATTGCGACAGCGGCCATGAGGCGGCGCCTGCGACGATCGGGAGGGTGCGCGGCGCTTGAGACCGCGGCGATGTTAGGATCGGCGGCTTGATCGAATTTATTGGACGAAGTTTCTGGAAGCGAGGAGGCGGTGTGATTCGTAGTGGTGGAGTCCACCCATGGTCCGACGGACGCCACCATGCGATAGCCCAAGCGGGGCACCGTGGCGATATAGGCGGACTGGCGGGAATCGTCGCCGAGCAGACGGCGGAGCGAGGCCACAGCCTGATAGACGGAGTCGGGAGAGACGTTGACGCCGGTCCAGACCTGGTCGAGGAGGGCATCGACGCTGACGATCTCGCCGGGGTGCTCGGCAAGACAGAGAAGCAGGCGCAGTGTCCGTGCTTCAAGGCGAATGGTCTCGCCTTCACGGGAGATTTCGCCGGAAGCCGGATGGAAACGCCAGGCGCCGATGCGGAGCGCTGCCGATGCTGGGCGTTCGGTGCCGGATGGATGAAGGCTGTTACTCATGGTGGCCGCAGAAACGAAGTGTCTCCGATTGTAGCAGCGGGCTGTCGCTGCATTGCGACGCCGTTTCAGAACTATTCAGAGTGATTCAGAGCAGGTTCAGGACTTTCCGCGCTGGAGCCGGTAGAACTGCATTGCGCTTTAAACGCAAACGACGAACGAAAGGCGGAAACATGAGAATGAGAAACGGGATGGTCAAGAGTGTGGCGGGTGTTGCGGTCTTCATATTGTGCGGAGTTGTTGCGTGTACGATGGGCGTGACGAAAGCGGCAAGTGCGGCGTCGGGAATGGGGCCTCTTCCGGCCGCGGGGACGTACAAGGTCGATCCAGACCATAGTTTTTCTTATTTTGGAGCATGGCACCACATTGTCGGACTGGTGCGGGGGAGGTTTGACAAGGTAACGGGGACAATTACGGCAGGGAAGGATCGGGCAGATTGCGCAGTGGATATATCGATTGACGCGGCGAGCATCAGCACTCAAAATGCGAGGCGCGATGAAGACCTGCGCGGTCCAGACTTCTTCGATGTGAAGGATTTCCCGGCGATGACGTATCACGGGCGGGGCATTCGGCGGGCCGGCGGCGGTGCGTGGGTGATGGACGGATCGCTGACCATTCGGGGCGTGACAAAGGTGGTGCCGCTGACGTTCCGGTTCAAGGGATTGTTTCCGGATACGCCTAAAGGTGAGCCGGCGCGCGCGTCGTTCCACGCAACCGCAGCGGTGAAGCGCGGAGACTTTGGCATGGCACGCGACAACCTGATGGAGCTTGGGCCGAACCCGATGGGACCGGACGTCCAGATCGAGATCGACGTGGAGGCGGACGGGGCTTCTGCGGGCCCGCAGTGAATTAAAGCTTGCCGTCGAGCCAGTTGCCGAGGTTTTCGATGGGCAGGCGGACGCCTAAATAGAAACTGCCGAAGAGGGCGTAGACGGCGCNNAGGCCGTGCTCGTGCATCATGCGCTGGCGTTCAGGGAAGGGTACGGTGTACCAGTTTTTGTTTTCGGCGCGGAGGCGGTCCATGGGGTAGAAGCAGAGGTATTTGGCGTCGGGGATGGCGGGAAAGAGTCGCGGGGCCATGGCGTCGGCACCACGCTTGAGGGCCGCGGCGATTTCGGCGTTCCATTCAGGGGTGTGGGGGACGAGGTCCTTGGCGAAGGCGGCTTCATAGGTCTTGCGGGTGGACTCGTAAAGGCCGAGTTCGACGACCGAGACGTAGGAGTGGGTGGGGGTGAGGTAGCCGTAGAGGTCGGTCTGGGCGAGGTCTAGTTCAACCTGGTTGAGGGCTTCAAAGGAGTCGCGGAAATGAACCAGGATCAAGTCGCCTTTGTGGCCGAGCTCGGAGAAGAGGGCGGTCTGGATAGGTGCGTTGGGGGACCTGAGTTCGAGGCCTTTCAGGGCTTCGACCGCCTCGGCGGTAATGCGGTCGCGCTCCGATGGTGGGGTGGCGCGCCAGATCCTCCAGTCGAAGCGAAAGAACTGGTGGAGGAGGGCGGAACCTTCAAGGGTGAGCGGGACGGGAGGGAAATCGGACAAAGGATGCACCTCGAATGGGAACACCTTATGGTAACAAAGTGGGGATGAGAGTGTTGAGACGCAGGTACGGTCCCAAATCGCTTTCGCTCAGGGTCTCAGATCGCTCTGCAGGCTTGCGGCTGCGGGCGGAGAGGCGGCGTATTGCTCGCCCCAGGCCTTCATGGCAATCAGGATTGGATTGAGCGCTCGGCCCTTTGGCGTGAGCAGGTATTCGGGGCGCGGAGGATGGTCGGCATAGAGGCGGCTGGTAAGAATGCCGTGAGCGGCAAGCTCTTTGATCCGGGCGGAGAGCACGCTGGGAGTGAGGCCGGGCAGGCTGGCTTCAAAGTCCTGGAAGCGGCAAGTGGGGTGAAGGAAGAGATCTCTGAGGATGAGGATGGTCCAGCGGTCGCCGATGATGTCGAGGGTGCGAGCGATGGAGCAGCGCATGGAGTATTTTCTCGCCACGGGATGGTCCTCCTGAAGATCAAGCACCCTACAAGCAGTCTCATCAATGCCCAGGGGCTAAAGCCCTACGATTTTTGCGGTCATTGCGGCACGACTAAAGTCGTGCCCTTTCACACAAGGCTGTTTATAAGATTTGTCCAAGTCACTATTATAAACAAAGTAACTACTGTTAACAAATCTAGCTGAAACGCTGGAAAATGGCGGGAAATGCGACTCTTGCAGGCCGGACTTGGGCCAAAGCGGCAAGAACGCCAGCGGCTCTCGCTATACTCGATTCAGCATGAGTGAAAAGATCATTGCCTTCCTTGTCCTGTTCGTTACCCATGTGATCGATGCAGGTGGCTACGCGGGTGTTGCGGCGTTGATGGGGATTGAGTCGGCGTGCATTCCGCTGCCGTCGGAGATCATTATGCCGTTTGCCGGCTACGTGGTTTACCTGGGGCACATGAATCTTTGGTTGGCCGCGACAGCCGGAGCCATCGGCTGCAATCTGGGGTCGCTGGTGGCGTACTGGATTGGGGCCAAGGGCGGGCGTCCGATGGTGGAGCGGTATGGCCGCTGGGTGCTGATGAGCAACCACGACCTGGACCGCATGACGGAGTTCTTCAACAAGTACGGATCGATTACGGTGCTGCTTGGGCGCTTGCTGCCGGTGGTTCGCACCTTTATCGCGTTTCCGGCAGGCATTGCGAAGATGCCGCAGGGCAAGTTTCATCTCTACACATTTATCGGCTCGTGGCCATGGTGTTTTGCGCTGGCATATGCAGGCATGAAGCTGGGCGAGGCGTGGAACACCGATCCGCGCTTCCATGAGTGGTTCCATCGGTTTCATCTCGGGGTGGAACTGGCATTGCTTGCGGGAATTGTGTGGTTTGTCTGGAGCCACGTGAGCAGGAATCGGCAGAGGAACGCGGCGTAGGGACAGTTTGCAGTGTGTTTCAAAGAACAACGAGAATAGGAGTAGTAGATGGCAACGAAGAAAAAGGCAGTGAGCAAGAGTAAGCGGGCGGCGGCCGGCAAGGTGTTGCCGGCAAAGGGCAAGTTGGGCGTGATGGTGGTGGGCCTGGGCGCCGTTGCTACCACGATGATTGCGGGTGTTGAGGCAGTGAGGCAGGGGTTGGCGAAGCCGGTGGGTTCGCTGACGCAAATGGGCACTATCCGTCTGGGCAAACGCACGGATAATCAGAGCCCGCTGATCAAGGACTTTGTTCCGCTTGCGGACCTGAAGGACGTCGTGTTTACCGGCTGGGACATCTTCNNATGCTGGCCAAGCTGAAGCCGAGCCTGGAAAAGATCAAGCCTATGCCGGCGGTTTTTGACCAGTACTACGTGAAGCGGCTGAACGGCACACATGTGAAGAAAGGCAAGACGAAGCGCGACCTGGCCAATCAGTTGATCGCCGACATTCAGGCGTTCAAGAAGAAGGTGGATCGCGTGGTGATGATCTGGTGCGGGTCGACGGAGATCTTCCTGGAGCCGACCGAAGTGCACAAGTCGATCAAGGCGTTTGAGAAGGGTCTGGACACGAACGACATCGGCATTGCGCCTTCACAGATTTATGCGTATGCCGCGCTGAGCCAGGGAGTGCCGTTTGCCAATGGCGCCCCTAATCTTACGGTTGACGTGCCGGCGATGATTGAACTGTCGAAGAAGAACGCGGCGCCGATCTGCGGCAAGGACTNNAGGACTTCAAGACCGGGCAGACGTTTATGAAGACGGTGCTCGCACCGGCCTTCAAGGCGAGGATGATCGGCGTGTCCGGATGGTTCTCTACCAACATCCTGGGCAACCGCGACGGCGAAGTGCTGGACGATCCTGAGAGCTTCAAGACCAAGGAAGAGTCGAAGCTCGGTTCGCTTGAGCACATCTTTCAGCCGGAGCTTTATCCGGATCTATACAAGGACATTTACCACAAGATTCGCATCAACTATTATCCGCCGCGCGGGGATGAAAAGGAAGCCTGGGACAACATCGACATCTTTGGATGGCTGGGCTACCCGATGCAGCTCAAGGTAAATTTCCTGTGCAGGGATTCGATTCTGGCGGCGCCGATTGCGCTGGACCTGGTGCTGTTCCTCGACCTGGCGAAGCGGACACCGGAGCTGCGTTCGAAGGGCATTCAGGAGTGGCTGAGCTTCTACCTGAAGTCGCCACAGACGGCTGCGGGGCTTTATCCGGAGCACGATTTGTTCATCCAGTCGATGAAGCTGAAGAACACGCTGCGGCACATCATGGGTGCGGATTTGATTACGCACCTCGGCCTCGAATACTACGACTAGGACTGGCCGTCCAGGCGGACGCCTCGCTTCGCTCGGCAAAAACAAAAGCAAAAGCCTCATCCATTACCGGTGGGGCTTTTTTGTGTCGGAATGAGACGAGTTTAGCGTTCAGCTTGTGCTAAGGGCAGTTGGCAACAACTGAGTTGTTCATCGCCGACGCGCGATTCGAACGATTTGAAATCCTGAGAAACGGGTTGGGCTGTTGTTCCGTTTCGGGCTCTCATTGGTTGGTTCGGCGGCCTTCGGGAACTTGCATGGATGGAGGGGCCCGAACTGGGACGCTCGGGAATTAATGGGGAACCAATCGGCGGCCGCGGTCGTATTCCCGTGAAAGGGCGGGCCAATATGACCAACGATCTGAAGATTGCGTTCCGACAATTGAGGAAGTCGCCGGGATTTGCGGTGACGGCGATCCTGACACTGGCGCTGGGGATCGGGGCAAACGCCGTGGTGTTCAGCGTGTTGAATGCACTGGTGCTGCGGCCGGTGAACGTGCCGAATGCCAAGAGCCTCTACATGGTGCAGCGGTTCCAGTACCCATCGCAGTCGTATCCCGATTATCTGGATCTTAGGGATCGGAATCAGACGTTTGAAAGCCTGATGATCACCAACATTATCGGCTCAGTGGGCGTAGATACCGGCGGCAATCCGTCGACCGCGTGGCCGTATCTGGCCAGCGGGAATTACTTTGATTCGCTGGGGATTCAGCCTTATCTCGGGCGGTTTTATCACGCTTCGGACGAACGCGGCATGAACAGCGCCCCTTATGTGGTGCTGAGCTATGCCTACTGGCACGGTCAGTTTCATGATGATGCGGGCGTAGTGGGCCGAACGATCAAGATCAATAAGCATTTGTTCACAATTATTGGAGTGGCGCCCCCGTCGTTTCGCGGGACGGAACTTTTCTTTGCGCCGGCAATGTGGATACCGATGGTCGAACAGCCAACGGTCACCGGAGATGACTCGATGAAGTATCGGGGCAATCATTCCGGGTGGGTCATGGGACACCTCAGGCCGGGAGCGACGCCGGCGCAGGGAACGCAGGATCTGAACAGCATTGGGGCATGGCTGGCGAAGACCTACCCCGGAGACGACGAGGGCGTGAAGTTTACGTTGGCGCGGCCGGGGCTGGTGGGGGACATGCTGGGTGGGCCGGCGCGGGCATTCATGGCGGGCATGATGCTGCTCGCAGGGCTGATTCTGCTGGCCGCATGCGCCAACCTGGGAAGCCTGTTTGCCGCGCGGACGGCGGACCGAGCCAAAGAGACGGCGCTGCGGCTGGCGCTGGGATCGAGGCGCGGGTTGATCCTGCGTCAGATGCTCACGGAGGCGGTGCTGGTCTCGCTGGTGGGAGGGGCGCTGGGGCTTGCCGGGGGCGTGGGAATCCTGCACGTGCTGAGCGCGTGGCAGCCTATTCCCGATGTTCCCATCAACGTGCCGGTGAATCCGGATGGGGGGACGTTTGTTGTGGCGCTGGCATTGTCGGTGGTCAGCGGTCTGCTGTTCGGGATTGTGCCGGTGCGGCAGGTGATGCGCTCCGATCCGTGGCAGGTGATTCGTACAGGTGCGGCAAACCTGGGCGGGCTGCGGAAACTCACCGTGCGGGATTTTCTGTTGGTGGTACAGATTGCGATTTGCGCGGTGCTGGTCACGTCGTCGCTGGTGGCGGTGCGCGGGCTGGCGCGATCGATGAGTAGCAGCTTCGGTTTTGATCCGCAAAACGTGACGCTGGTGAGCAGCGACCTGCAAATGGCGGGCTACACCGGCGATCGCATGCCGCAGATGCAGCAGCGCATGCTGGATGCGGCGGCAGCCATTCCCGGCGTAACGGCCGCGGGCTATAACGACAACCTGCCGCTGAGCCTGAGCGGTGGCGACTCGTCTGTGTTTACCGACAGCACCACCGATTTCCGGCCAACGAATGAGGCCGCGGACGCGATGAACTACAACATTTCACCGGGCTACCTTGGTGCTGCAGGCACCAGACTGCTGGCGGGAAGAAATCTTACGCTGAGCGACGACAGCAAGGCGCCGAAAGTGGCTTTGATCAATCGGAAGTTTGCGGAGAAAGTGTTTGGGTCGGTGGACAAGGCGGTTGGCGGGCATTTCAAGTACTGGGGCGGAGAACGCGCCGAAGTGGTGGGCGTGGTGGAAGACGGGAGATACCGCACACTGACAGAGGATCAGCAGCCGGCGATGTTCTTTTCGTTTTTGCAGCATCAGGCGAGCGGTACGTGGCTGGCGGTGCGATCGAGCCGCGATCCTCAGGAGATTTCGAACGCGCTGCAACAAAGGCTGCATGGGCTGGATGCGGGGTTACCTTTTACGGTGAGGACGTGGAACGAGGAGATGAGCACAGCGTTGTTCGCCGCACGTGTAGCCACGGTGGCGCTGGGCGTTCTGGGGCTGCTCGGCGCGATGCTGGCGGTGACGGGAATCTTCGGCATGGCGTCGTACACCGTAAGCAAGCGGCTGCGCGAGATCGGGATTCGCATCGCGCTGGGCGCGCGGCGCAAGCAGGTGTTGCGGTCGGCACTGGGGCGTGCCTTTGTATTGCTGTCGGTGGGCTCGCTGGCTGGGATTGGGCTGGGAATTCTGGCGTCGAAGGTGCTGTCGTACATCGTTTACCAGGCGGCGCCGAGGGATCCGCTGGTGTTGGGTGGAGTGGTCTTGACGATGCTGGTCCTGGGCCTGGCGGCTGCGTGGATTCCCGCGCAAAGGGCGCTTGGTGTGAATCCGACGATCCTGATGAGAGAGGAATGAGCTATCAGCTTTCAGCTTGGAATTCCGGCGGCGCNNAGCGACCGGTCATCTGTTCCAGTTTTTCGGGATAGCGGCCGCCTTCAAGTTTGATTCCGGCTGCGGCGGTTTCAATTTCCTTGAGGTCGGCGGCGGTGAGTTCGACTTGAAGCGCGCCGATGTTCTCTTCCAGGCGATGGAGCTTGGTTGTGCCGGGGATTGGAACGATCCACGACTTTTGCGCGAGCAGCCAGGCGAGGGCAATCTGCGCGGGCGTGGCGTTTTTCCGCTGCGCAATTTTGCCGAGCAGATCGACCATGGCCTGGTTGGCCTTCAGGGCTTCCGGCGTGAAGCGGGGCAGGGTACTGCGGAAGTCGTTGCTGGCGAATGTGGTGCTCTCGTCGATCTTGCCGGTGAGGAAGCCTTTGCCGAGTGGGCTGTAGGGGACGAGGCCGATGCCGAGTTCTTCGAGGGTGGGGATGATCTCCTCTTCGGGGCGGCGCCACCACAGCGAGTACTCGCTTTGCAGCGCTGTNNTTCACCGCGCCGGCAACGTCTTCAATGGGCACGTCGGGATCGACGCGATGTTGATAGAACAGATCGATGACATCGATGCGGAGGCGCTTGAGCGAGGCTTCGGCGACTTCCTTGATGTGCTCGGGCCGGCTGTTGAGCGAGTGCGATCCGGGTTTGCCGTCGGCGTTCATGCTGAAGCCGAACTTGGTGGCGATGACCAGCTTATCGCGCAGGGAAGACAGTGCTTCGCCGAGCAATTCTTCATTTGTGAACGGGCCGTAGACCTCTGCGGTATCGAAGAATGTGATGCCGCGCTCCACGGCTGCATGAAGGAGGGAGACCATCTCCTGCTTATCTTTGGGCGGCCCGTAGGAAAAACTCATTCCCATGCATCCGAGGCCAAGTGCCGATACTTCAAGTTTGCTGTTTCCCAATTTGCGTTTCTGCATTTGCTTCTCCTGTGTGTGAGCAGGTCTGAGGATGATTGCGCGCGGCAAATCAGACCGAGTGACCTGAATTACTTTTGATACTGTTCGTCGCTGACTTTCTCAAGCCAGTCAACGACCTTGCCGTCGAGCCTTTCCTGGATAGCGATGTGGGTCATCGCGGTCGTCGGCGTGGCGCCATGCCAGTGCTTTTCCTGGGGCTCGAACCAGACGACGTCGCCGGGGCGAATCTCCTCGACGGGGCNNATGGGCTGGTCGATGCGTACTGTGCCGGTGAACCAGTCGGATGGGCCTTTGGACGATGGTTGCGAGCCTTTGCGTGTGACTTTCATTCCTGTATCTCCTTCAGTGGTTGCGTGGGCGCGAGCGGCATGGACTGCCGTTCAGTTTACTCGGATTTTAGCGAGGCCATATCGATGGAGAAGCGGTATTTCACATCGGACTTGAGCAGGCAGGAGCAAATGCAAGGACAAATGCAAGAGAGGTGTGCGATAGAATTGCTTCAAATTCATCCTTTGAATCGAATGCCG
This sequence comes from Acidobacteriaceae bacterium, assembly GCA_003166055.1. The sequence goes on along the minus strand of PMWR01000417.1, from coordinate 1,842 downwards.
ACAGTCTGCGAGCGGCGTGAAGAACGGACCGAATGACACTGCACGATCCGAGTGGGCCTGAGACTGGGACGGGGACCAATGGAGACGGGACCTGGGGCACTGACCGGCAACGCGTTTACGTGGAGTGGATTGGTCTCGGGCTGCTGGTTGTGGCTGGATTTGTGGTGCGTTTCTGGGGACTGTCGAAGATGCACTTCTGGGACGAGAATGTGTATCTTTTGAACGCGGAGTACATTGGTTTCGGCAAGGCCGGATACCAGGAAATCGATAGCCGCCCGCCGCTGCTTTCGATTCTTTTTGCAGGCGTCTTCCGAATCTGGCACAGCGACTACGCGGCCCTGGCCGTTACCGCTTTGCTGAATGCGCTCGGGCCCGTCTTTCTCTATCTTGCGGGAAAGAGGATTGCGGACAAAACCGCAGCGGCAATTGCGGCGCTGTTGCTTGCATTCGGTCCATTTTTTGTTGGCGCCTGCCCGGACGGCGCAGGCGGCTTTGTTTCGAACTGCAACGGCCATGGCCTGCTGACGGATTGCCCTGCGCTCACCTTGATCCTGCTCTCCTTTTGGCTGCTGGTGCGCGCGCTGAAGAAGCAAACGGATTTGCGATTTGCCTTCGCCGGATTCAGTCTTGCCCTGGCTGTCCTGATGCGCTTCGGATCGCTGTCGAGCATTGGCATGCTGTCGCTGCTGGTTCTTGCGGCGGATCGAAGGGTGAGGGCAGCGGTGGCTTGCGCGGCTGGATTTGCAGTGGGCATTGGGCCGTATCTTTGCTGGTCGCGCCTGCGCTACGACGGGTTTCTTGAAACGTTTCGCAATGGATGGTCGAACCTGGGCGGCCCTGCGGAGCCGTTTTTCTATTATGTGAAGATCGCTCCCGATATGATCTCCTGGCTCGCGATTGCAGGGTTGATTCTCTGGGTTGTGCGCAGAGTCTGGGATTTCAGGAGAGCAGGGAATCAAGAGGAATCAGGCGGCCGAACCGAGGCGGTAGATAAGCGACGAATCCGGTGGGAAGGCTTCCTTTGGCTTTGGGCGTTGGTGGTGATGGTCTTCTTCAGCAGCCTGAGCCATAAGGAATCGCGGTACTCGATTCCGATGGCGCCGCCGCTGCTTTTGCTGGCTGGGATCGGGCTCAGTACGCTGCTGGAATTCAGGAGGATTGCCGCTCGAACCGCAGGGGGCCTGGTTCTTGCCGGCGCTCTGGTCTTTACTTTCTGGCCCGACCATCATCGCTTCGATACGGGATTCTTCGACCCTTCGGTGTCGGAGGAGATGACGGTTTCGGAGTTTCTCAAGCACAACCTGCCGCAGTCAACCATGCTCTATGCCAACCAAAACTATCCGGACTTTGCCTATTACTCAGGAATGACTGTGAATGACTTACCGGAAAGCGGCGACCAGTTATGTGTGGCCCTGAAGCAGTTACCGGCGGACGGAATCCTGATCGCATACAAAAGGAAGGCCGGCGACGACTTTGTCCAGGAACCGCCTCTTGAGGTGCTGGACACAAATCCACACTTCAGCCGCTTTCGGGAATTTCCAAGCCTGGTGCTGTATAAGTTCCGCGCAAGATGAGAATTCCGCGCGGGGTGCGCGGGTCTTCATGGATGTGTTGACGGCAGGGGATTGCGTGTTATTCTGCGCGTGTGTCAACCGTCGCCCCAGCCTTGAATAAGGAGACTCGCCGTCATTCCGCGGTGGTGCGCTTGACGCACTGGATCACGGTGATCGCGTTCTTTGCTCTGCTGATTACCGGCATTGAGATCGTGATCTCTCACCCGCGTTTCTATTGGGGCGAAACGGGGAACGTGAATATGCAGCCGCTGTTCTCGCTGCACATACC
>PMWR01000510.1 GCA_003166055.1 Acidobacteriaceae bacterium | reverse complement strand
GAGATTACGGTGAGATAGGCGCGGGCCGGGGCGTCGGGGAGCTTGCGGCCCTGTTCCCAGTCGCGAAGGGTGCCAATGGGGATGCGGTAAGTGGCGGCGAAGGCTTCCTGGGTGAGATCAAGGCGCTCGCGAAGTTTTTTGACGTTGGGGATGCGGTGCAGCCCGAGTTTGGCGAGCTCCTCGTCGGTGCCGAGCGGAAACGGCTGTGAGTCGGGGTCGGAGAGTGCGGCGGCGTGGAGTTGCTCGTCGGTGAGGGCGTCGATTGCGGCCCAGTCCGTGTTGGTCTTGATCGGCGGGTCGCCGGGGTTATGCGTTACTGAGATCATATCTTTCAACTTCATCGGGCTCCGCCTTTCTGACTGAGATAATGCGGGTGTTTCCTCATCCCATTCGGTTGAAACAACATAGAGGACATTCGGCAAGTTCATGCCCAGGGTCACGATTCGTTCCTCGCCGTAATCGAAGCGATCATCGATCCAAGAATCCCGATCCGGGTCTTCGAGAGCGGGGATACCTTCGGCGAGACTCAGGCCGTGCTTGCGCTGATTCAGGACGTCTTTCGCCGGGTCCCAAACGTAGCGCATGGGATGATGGTACGGCTAAGCCGTAGTTTGGTCAAGGCGGATTCGGCGGGAGTGGGGCTGCGCCGGCTGGGGCTGGGGAGATTCCGGTTTCGGAACATTTCACCTTGCGGTGCTGGTCAATCCCATTGCGGATTCACTGGGAGCGATGGATAGCTTCATTCCCAGCGCGGCGAGGACTGAGGACAGGGTTTCGAAGGTGGGGTTGCCTTGATCGGAGAAGGCGCGATAGAGGGTTTCCCGCTGGATGCCGGCTTCTCTGGCTACCTGGGTCATTGGACGGGCCTGGGCTACATTCTTCAGAGCTTTCAGAAAAGCTTCCGGGGAGTCTTCGAGGGCGGCGTTGAGATAGGCGGAGGCTTCGATGGGGTCAAGCAGCGCGGTGAGAAGAGACTGGCGGTAGGAGCTAGTTTTGATCGTCATGTGTCCTCGAAAACTTCTTTGCCTGGCGGATGTTTGCATCCTGGCCTTGCTTTGAGCCGCCGAGGAGCAGGTGGATCTGAAGGCCGATTTGCCCGAAGTACACCCTGTAACCGGGCCCAAAATCCAGCCTTAACTCCGATACACCCTCGCCAACCGGTTCAACGTCGCCAAATAGTCCATCCTCAAGGCGATCAATGCGGACACGGACTCGGGCTCTGGTTTGAACGTCGAGGCCATTCAGCCAATCCGCGAACGGTTCGCGGCCAGCTTTGTCCTGACAAATGAGAATCTCTCGAGGTGTGGCTTCCAAGTGGTCTCACAAGCCACGGTCGAGTGTGATATTTAAATCACAAACAAGCGTAGCACCTTCCTTCGCCGTTTTCAAGCGAAGGTAACTGTGCATCAGGGTGAGGCGAGTGTGCGGCGGCGGTCGTCACAGTACTGCGGTCGGGGAGGTTTCGGTTTCGCTACGATGTTGAGGGGCGCGAGGTGGTGCTGCTTTATTGTGGGTTGCCTCGAGGATACTTACTGGGCGGGCGGCGGCTCCCGGCGCTTGCGCACCTGTATAGCAAGAGTACGGGGAACGGGTTGACTGTGGGGCGGGCCACAACGGGATTGACAGGCCACAGAGGATTTACAATCGGGTGCCCGGCTGTTAGACTCCTGCTCACGAGGGGTGGCGATGCGGCGGACAGTCCTGCTCATCTTGTTTGTGCTTCTTGCGGCGAGTGCGGCGAACGATGCCTGTGCCCAGCGCCGCGGCGGAGCTAGACCTGTCTATGTCCGGAGTGGCTATGGTTTCAGTCGAGCCTTGGCCTTCTCGCCCTACGGATCAGGCTATCCATATTCGCCCTACGCCTCTGGCGGTGCGTACGACTACGCGGCCCAGCCGGTCTATTTTCTTCAGCAGCCAGTCCTGTTCGTTCAGCCGCCTGCGCCGCCAGTTGTCCAGGCGCCGTGGCATCCTGTGGTCACAGAATACAAATGGCCTGCAGCGGGAGCGTCTTCTTCTCCCTCCGTGTCCTCGACAACCTCCGAGACCGAGACCCAGAATCTTGGAATTGTCCTCAAGAACGGTTCGACCCTCTCGGCCGTATCGGTCTTTGCCACTGACGACGGCCTGCACTACGTCGACCCCGACGCGAGGCACCTGCATATTTCCATGAGCGAGGTCGATCGCGCAGCAACTCTCAAGCTCAACCGCGCGAGAAACCGCGATCTGTATCTTCCTGCCGCGCAGTGAGCTACGCCTTGCCTGACGCGCTTCGGCTGTGAATGAGACGTCTCTGTGCTTCGGCCTTGCTGAAGCGGTTTGAGGTTGTCTGGAGGCTTGTTGTGAAGTTTCAGTGGGTGTAGCATTTGGTCAGGCTGGGAGGGTGAGCATCGATGAGCGAGATCATCTTTGAGGTGCGCGAGGACGAGGCGGACGGTGGCTACACCGCGTCTGCTCTTGGCTACGGCATCCATACACAGGGTGAGACTGTGGAGGAGGTGCGCGCGATGGTGAAGGACGCCGTCCGCTGCTACTTCGATGAGACGATGGAAGCGCCGAAGATCATCCGGCTTCATTTTGTGCGCGATGAAGTTCTGGCCTGATTATTGATAAATATTTGTACAAGACCTATAGAAATGCAGGTCCTTCGACTCCGCTGAAAAACGCTTCGCTCAGGATGACCGCCTTTCCTTCAACACGAGCATTTTTGCGGGCTCCGGTCGGGGAGATTCCGGTTTCGGTATGACATGGAGGGGCGCGAGGTGGTGCTGCTTTATTGTGGGCTGCGGCGGAAGGATACCTATTGATTGGAATCCTTGGTCTCAGGGGCGAGGCCTGGGGCGTCGGGTTGTTGTTCGCGCCAAAGTGACCCCGATCTTGGAGTCACAAGGCATCACTTTGCCTCCCGGGCTCGGGCATCTCATCCCGTGCTGCTAGACTTGTTGCGAAGCCAAGGATGGGTACGCTCCATGGATAAGCGTTACCAAGTTTTCGTCAGCTCCACTTACGTCGATCTTAAAGAGGAACGACGCGCCATCATTCAGACTCTTATCGAGATGGATTGTATCCCTGCCGGGATGGAACTGTTCCCTGCGGCCGATGAGGAACAGTTCGAGTTTATTAAGAAAATTATCGACGACTGTGACTATTACATCCTGATCATCGGTGGGAGATATGGTTCGACCACGTCGGATGGCTTGAGTTACACAGAGAAAGAGTATGACTACGCACGTGGACGGGGGCTGAAGGTGTTGTCATTCATACACGAGAACCCTGGTGCGATCCCGATGGACAAGTCTGAGTTAGACCCAGTTCTCCGTGGGCGGCTAGGTGCGTTCCGGGCAAAGGCGAAGATTGGGACCATGGTCAGGCCGTGGGCGGATGCAAAGGAGCTCCCTGGGCTTGTCGCGGTGAGCCTTCAAAAGACAATTAAGACCTATCCCGCGGTGGGCTGGGTTCGAGCGGATCAGTTGGCAAGCGCGCAGGTCCTTAGTGAGTTAAATGAAGTAAGAAAACGTAATGAAGAGCTGGAAAATAGACAAAAAGTGGTTCAGCCGATCTTGGAGAACTTGGCGGCTCTCGATGATAAGTTCATAGTTCACGGTACTTTTTGGGCGGCCCAATCGACGCGAAATTGGCAATTCAGTGAAACGTGGGGAGCGCTCTTCGCATCTGTAGCTCCCGACCTTTTATCGCCCGCGACTGATTCGTTCGTTGAAGATAGATTCAATACGGTTTCGAAGGCGATTTATGTCAAGAGCCTCGGTGGCAATCCCTATTTTGAGGATTTTTTCCTTGATGATCAATGTTTTAGAGCATTTCTCCTGAAGG
>PMWR01000523.1 GCA_003166055.1 Acidobacteriaceae bacterium | reverse complement strand
CCATCGCCGCCGTCCGCGAAGGCGACATCATCCACTTCGACATTCCGAATCGCAAGCTGACATTAGAAGTCAGCGAAGATGAAATCGCCGCACGTCTCAAGGGATTCACGCCCCCAGCGCTCCGCTGGCCCCGCGGCGTCTTCCGCAAATACGTCGACCGAGTAACCAGCGCGTCAGAAGGCGCCACAACGTAGTTCTTAACTGATCTCTGACCCCTGATCTCTGATCTCTGACTTAAGGAGTCCACCATGGGAACCACCGACAACACGCCAGCCGCAAACGCCCACCTCACCGCCCCCACCCGCCTCACCGGTGCTGAAATCGTGTGGGCCACGCTGGTCGGCGAGGGCGTTGAAACCGTATTCGGTTATCCCGGCGGAGCCATCCTGCCGGTCTACGACGCGCTGCGCAAGTTTCCCATTCACCACGTCCTCGTCCGTCACGAGCAGGGCGCATCGCACATGGCCGACGGCTACGCNNGCCGCCGCCAAGCCGCGCCCCTATCGCCCCCACCCCATGCTTCGCGTTGAAGACGCGAGCCTCGACCAGGCCGCCGAACTCATTCGCAAAGCAAAGCGCCCCGTCATCCTCGCCGGTCACGGCGTCTCCGAATCCGGCGCAATGGAACAGATCCGCACTCTCGCAGAGCGCACACAGACCCCGGTTGCGCTCACCCTGCTCGGCCTCGGCGTATTCCCTGCCTCGCACCCTCTCAACATGGGCATGATGGGCATGCACGGCGAAGCATGGGTCAACCACGCCATCCAGGATGCTGACCTGCTCATCGCCTGCGGCATGCGCTTCGACGATCGCGTCACCGGCTCCACTTCAACCTATTCGCTCAAGTCCAAAAAAATTCACATCGAAGTCGATCCAGCCGAAATCAACAAGAACATCAAGGTTGACGTCGCGCTGGTCGGCGATCTGCGCGAAGTGCTCGAAAAGCTGTTGCCGCGCATCTCCGGCCGCGACGGCTCTGCATGGCTCAAGACCATTGACAACTCCAAGGGCGCAGCCGCCGTGCGCGACATCAAGAATCTGCCCGACTCCGGCCATCTCTACGCCGCCCACGTCATTCACGACATCTGGCGCATCACCGCCGGCAACGCCATCGTCGTCACCGACGTCGGCCAGCANNATGTGGGAGGCGCAGTACTTCCACCACGAGCATCCGCGCTCGCTGGTCACTTCCGGCGGCCTCGGCACCATGGGATTCGCACTGCCCGCGGCCATCGGCGCAAAGTTCGCCTGCCCCGACAAGGAAGTCTGGGTCGTGGCCGGCGACGGCGGATTTCAGATGACCGCTGCCGAGCTCTCCACCATCGTTCAGGAAAAAATCAAGATCAACATCGCCATCATCAACAACGGCTTTCTCGGCATGGTTCGTCAATGGCAGGAGTTCTTCTACGACAGCAACTATGAGGCCACGCCGCTCATCAGTCCCGACTTCGTCAAGCTCGCCGACGCGCACGGCCTTCCCGGCGTTGCCGTCCGCACCCGCGCCGAGTTGGCCGCTGCTGTCGAAACGGCTCGCACCGCGCCTGGCACGTTTCTGTTGAATTTCCTGGTCGAACAGGAAGACTCGGTTTATCCGATGATTCCCGCCGGCAGCGCACTCCACGAAATGATCCGCCGCCCCGGCAAGAGCCCGCTTCTCGAAACCCCGGAAGATAAGTAAGAGATCAGGGGGTCAGAGATCAGAAACCCGCCCTGCGAACGAGAAAGAGTGTCATTCATGTCGCATTCGTTTCGGGATTTAACAGTTTGGCAAAGATCGATGCAGTTGACAGTAGCAGTTTATCGTTTGACGCGAGACTTCCCGCGCGAAGAGATCTACGGGTTAAGCAGCCAAATCAGGCGTGCGGCAGTATCGGTGCCGAGTAACATTGCTGAGGGCCATGGGAGACTCAATACGGGTGAATATCGCCAGTTTCTAGGCGTCGCCCGCGGTTCAAATTTCGAACTGCAAACACAAATTGAGATCGCCCGGTCACTTGGAATCGGAAACGCTAAGACGCTCGATGAAGCCGAGGGATTGTCCCATGAAGTTGGAAAGATGCTATATGCAATCCTTGATTCCACCAAGAAGCCGGCGCTGCCGAAACTGATCTCTGATCTCTGACCCCTGATCTCTGTGAAAGGCCTTTATGTTGCACACATTCGTAGCTTACGTTGAAGATAGGCCCGGCGTGCTCACCCGCGTCGCCTCCCTCTTTCGCCGCCTCAACATCAATATCATCTCGCTCACCGTCGGCCGCAGCGAGCGCCCCGGCCTGTCGCGCATGACTGTGGTTGCCGAGGCCTCCGCCGAAGCCGGCAATCGCATTCGCGCCAGCCTCTTCAAACTCGAAAACGTCGTCGATGTCGACGACATCGCCAAGGCCCCCGCGGTCACCCGCGAACTGGCCCTCATCAAAGTAGCTGCCACGCCCGCCAACCGCTCGCAGATATTCGATCTGGTCGAAGTTTTTCGCGCCCGCATCGTCGATCTCACATCGGAGTCGCTCATGATCGAAATGACCGGCGTCGAAAGCAAAATCGAAGGGCTCATTGAAGTCCTTCGCGAAGACGAAGGCCGCATCCTCGAAATCTGCCGCAGCGGCAAAATGACCATGCGCCGCGGCCATCACACCAGCAGCGTTCTCAAGGCCATGGACGCCGGCGCTGTTCCCGAAATCCAACCTGCGGAACCCATGGAAGAAACCATCCCCAGGGAACTGGAATAACACCTTGAAACTGCGCATCCCAATGATGCTGTCATCCTGAGCGGAGCGCCCAATAACGACTGTCTTCCTGAGCGAAGCGCAGCGAAGTCG
>PMWR01000146.1 GCA_003166055.1 Acidobacteriaceae bacterium | reverse complement strand
ACTTTCATCTCCGCCACGAGGTTTAATCTGCGCTCCGGTTCAATACTCTCGACGCGCCAGAAATCCAGAGCATCGCCAGCTACCAGTGCGAGAGGATCACGGCGACCTCGGCGGAGTCCCACGCCACCCACAAGAAGATCGAAGAATCCTCGAATCCGCCACAGAAAACTGGCAAAGTACCAACCGTTCGAACCTCCAATCCGCTGGATGGGAGCGAAGGCCAGGGCGGGTGGGACGGACACGTGTATGACCCGGGAATCGACGAGCCTGGTCCCGAATCGAACACCGCCCCAGGACGCGGGTTTGCCGCTTGACGAGAGCGCGTCAGACCAGAAAGTCGCGGCATACTCCAGGTTTTCGTGGTGAAGGGCCCTCTCGACGGCCTTTCTCAACCCCATTGGCCGAATATTGAAAGAGGTCAGCGCCGAATTATCGCGCACTAGCGTCGGGTTCCTCATGCTCTCTATGAGCTTGCGGCCTACGCGCGCATAGATGGGAGTGACCAGACCCAGCCACAGACTCGACAAGTGCGGCGTCAGGACGGGCACCGGAATCATCCATCGCCGCAGTCCGCATTGCCGCGCGTACTCCTGCATGATTTCGCCATAGCTGACCTGGTCGGGACCACCGATCTCAAAAACTGCTGACAGTTCAAGAGGCCGGTCCAGGGCAGCCACAAGATAGGCGATTACATCTTCGATCGCAATCGGCTGGGCTTTGACCTCAACCCATCGCGGGCAGATCATGATTGGCAAGCGTTGTACCAGAGCACGAATCATTTCAAACGAGAGGCTTCCGGAGCCGATGACGATTGAGGCTCGAAACTCGATCACCGGAATTCCCGAAGTGCGCAGGATATCCGCCACCTCATGTCGGCTCCGCAGATGCGCGGATAACGCCTGATCCTGATTCCCTAGGCCGCCCAGGTAGACAATGCGCTTGACTCCCTGTTCGCGAGCGGAGTCGGCAAAATTTTGTGCGGCTTGCCGGTCTTCCGCTTCGAACTGCCCCGCCGAACCCATGGAGTGGACGAAATAGTAAGCTGATTGCACTCCGGCCATCGCCGGTCGAAGAGAAGCGCGATCCAGGCAATCAGCCTGAATCACTTGCGTAGAGGAAGAAACCCGCGACCGAAGAAACTCAGGATGCCGGGCAAGACAGCGGACGGGGCAGCCTGCTTCTTCAAGCGCCCTCAGGAGGCGACCTCCGATATAACCCGAGGCTCCCGTTAGTAGCACGAGCGGCCGATGGTCCGTACCCTTTGAGGAACTCAATTGGCCTCGCAATGTCCGAGCTGGCAAAATCCTAGCATTGACTGTCTTATAAAGCCTGTACCGAACTGACCGGTAGGTCGTCATCGGCCATCTGCAACCTGGCGATGGTGCAGAGCGGGTTTTCCTTGGGTGGCCGCGCTCGCAATCCACTGGGAAGGCAAAAGCAGGATTGAGGCTGGGACACGGAGAATCTGATTGGCAATCCTCACCTGGTGCTTTCAGTGCGCGTTTCCAGATCAGATTTCCCTGAGAACGAGCGTCCAGATCAACCGAAACTCCATTTTGGTCCCATCGGCGTTTCTCGTTACCGACGTAGCCTCGTTGAGGACGACTTCTCCAGTTCGGTGTGGCTGAGCGATAAGCTTATTCCATGGAAACTGAGCAGCCGAAAATCTATCACCACCACACGCCGCGTCAATATCTGTTGGCCTGGGCCGATGCGGACGAGCGCATCGCGTGGCTCGGCTACGGAAAGGTCAGCCGTTCGGGCCTGACTGTCGTTGGCGGGGAGAATGACTTCTACAGGCTGAAAAAACTTACGGTTCCAGATGTCGACTGTCTGAAGCTATTCATCGACGGATTGCGGGAACATGGCCGGGACGGCCACAAGCGTTTCCTCCAGATGTACCTTCTGCCAACGCGTCTAAAGGCATTGCTCGAACAGCGCATTGCGGAACAACAGCAACGCGTAGCCGAACAAGGCGCCTCCGAAGACGATATGGGCGACGCTGCAATAGCGCAAGCAACGCACATGCTTGCGGTAGCGATTGCAAACTTCAACGAGGACTACCACGCCTCTATCGAGCGTCGATTCTGGCCCTTCCTCGAATTAATCAAGCAACGTGATTTCAGCTTCTATGAAGACTCCAAGAGGGCAATCGACTTCATTCACGGTTTGTTTGTGCAGTATTACAGGACGAAAGCTGTAAAAGAACGGGCTCTCCAGAAGGAGAATGTTCTGTTCGATGATATGGAACGAGTTTGGGACGTTCTGAGTCACATCATGGCCATCGAGGCCGGTGGATCATTCTTTGTCGACCGGAGGAATTTTCAAATTGTCGTTCTCGACAACGACACACAAGTCCCATTCATTACGTCGGACCAGCCGATCATCAACATGCTGACCGACGGGAAAAGCTTCGATGTTCCGGAAAAGATGGAGCTTTACTACCCGCTCAGCCCAACGCAAGCCATGCTCTATTTAGAGAAATCCACGCCGACCGGAAAGTTCAACTATCAGGTTTCGATTGACGATGCGCACCGCTACAACCAGATGATGCTCGACCACAGCGGTCTTCGAGTTTTCTCCAATTCGGAGGAATATCTGATGTTCCTCAAGGAGTGCGCTGGCGTCAAGAAACAATCCCACTAATGCTCGACCCAAAGCTCTAGGTGGCAACTGGGGATCAGCCCGATTGATTTCGTTCTGCCCAAACAGGACGAAGCAATTTGTACCGGGAAGTCTTAGTGCTGTATCTGGAGCGCCCCGCGACGCAACAGTGCGCGTCGACTTGCGCGCATTTGATGCGGACGAGGCCCGTCTGAATGGCGTGTAGCTTCATGCACTCACCACGATCGATCGCACGATCTCCGGCTGATCGAAATGCACCATATGGCCGGCATTGGGCACTAGAATGGCCGTCCTGGCCGGAGCTTCAATGGCCTCTGGCAATCGCTTCACAAGCGCGCTTGGGGTGAGAGCGTCTTGCTCACCGAAGACGTAATGAACAGGGACCGCTAACCGCGGAGGTTTGGGAAACAGATCTAATGACACCAATTCCGGTAGGAGCTTGCTCTGGATCAGATTCATATTGCGCAAGGCTTTGGCGGCGCCAAACAAGCCATAGGTGCGGATCATGGCAAAAAGCGTCTCTCTCAAGATTGCATTGAAGTTCTTGCCATGTTCGATCGCGCCCAGGTCGGCCAACAAACTGGCGCGGCCTTGAAACGCTGCCGAGTCCGTATACGGCGGCCTACCGAGTTTCTTCACACGTCCACTCAATCGATCATCTCCCGCAAGAGCGCTTCGGTCCTGGAGAAATGAGTAAACGGACGCGTCACTTTCGGCCGTATTTGCATCAGGGGAAATGGCGATGACCGACTTCACCTTATCGGGCTCATTCTCCGCGGCCTGCAGGGCAATTGTTGCACCCAGAGAAATGCCTAGCACTGATACGGTTTGCTTTGTCTCATTGTGTAACCACCGCAGGATCGCGCGAAGATCATCGACCTGCTGAACCAAAGAGACGCTCCTGGCATCTTGCTTCGAGGCGTTGCCACAGCCTCGTTGTTCCCAGTAACTCACGAGGAAATCTTTTTCCAGATGCAGGAGCCGTTGAAACTTTCTCATTTCGTGCAGCAGCGGCAAACCTGGTCCGGCCTGAACGATTAGGAGTGGGGGCAGTCCGGTACGCTCGGCGCACATGCGGACTCTCTGGATAGAACCGTTGATTCCCAGTTTCACAGTATCCGTGATCGCCATGATGGTTAGAGCTCCTGTATGCGGGTCCGGGCACGAGCATGCGCACCATAACTACCAGAATACCCAGCGAACTGCACGCTGCATTCAAGGGAACAGGGAACAGGGGAGCAAGGGAGCGAGGGAGCAAGGGAGCGGCGATATNNGACCTGTCGTTGGGGACCCCGGTCTGGAGACCGGCGCTACAGATAAGACGGCGGCGCTGGCGGGGTCGGCGGGGCAGTGGGTGGGCAAAATTCACACTTGACATGGGCAGAAAATGCACTACCATATGGTTGTGGATAGATTGGGTACCACATTTGCGGCTTTGTCCNNATCAAGACGAAGCGTGGACGAGAAAGTGTGTGCAGGCTCAGGCCAGCGGCGATAAAGACAGTCAGCGACTGGGCGGTTTATTATCGCCAATTCTGGGAAGAGAGTTTCGACAAGCTGGATGTGGTTGTGAATCAAATGAAAAAAACGGAGGTCAGAGATGACAAGAACAGTTAACGAGACAGACCGGATGACTGTAGTGAGAGTATTTGATGCCCCACGCGAACTGGTTTGGAAGG
>PMWR01000384.1 GCA_003166055.1 Acidobacteriaceae bacterium | reverse complement strand
GTCTCCCACTCGTAGGTGGAGAAGGTTGAGTAGGCGCCGATGAAGCCGATGGGGATCAGGAATCGCCAGGCGGGGCTCAAGTCGGCGCGGCGGCCCAGATAGGTGAGGGAAAAGCCGATGATGATGCAGGCCGTGATGTTGACGATCAGGGTGCCGTAAGGAAATTTGATTCCCATGCGGCCGGCGATGGTGGAGCCGACCCAGAAGCGTGCGATGGAACCGAGCGCGCCACCCAAGGCGATGAGCAGGTATTTCTGCAAGGCCGAAATCTCCTTTTCAGGTTATACAACACGTGTAACGCGCAGCCGCACCAAGGCGGAGGCGAAGTGGCGGCTTGGCCTGACTAGTGGGGCCATTTTGGGGGGCCGGGAATGGTCTGGCGTTGAACTAGAATCAACGCGAGGGTGCATGAAGACACTGAAGAATGCGGCGGACAAAGCGGAGATTTTGCGGCGGTTGGCCGCGATTGGACCGACGAGCCAGCGGCGATGGGGCAGGATGAGCGTTGGCGAGATGATCTGCCACTTGAGCGATGCGCTGCAGGCGGCAATGGGTGAGAGAAAGACAGCGTCCCGCAGTAACTGGTTTACCCGTAGCGGGATGAAATGGGTGGGACTTTGGGGGCCGACAAAGTGGCCGCATGGAGTTAGAACGGTCTCTGAATGCGAAGCGGGAAAAGGCGGAACTCCGCCCGCGGAGATGGAGAGAGACCTGCGTACTGCGAAGGTGCTGCTGGAGCAGTTTGCAGCGCTGCCGCCGACATTTACGTTTCCGGAGCATGTGATCTTTGGGCAGATGTCGCATGCGGAGTGGATGCGCTGGGGCTATCTGCACATGGATCACCACCTGCGGCAGTTTGGCGCCTGAGAAGCCAGGCGGTGCTTCATCAGTGGGGCGTGATTCAGGTTCGACATTGTTCAATGTGAGAACGGCTAGACTATGCGGATGACGAATTCCTGGAAGCAGTTTCGCTTCAAACGATCTGCATTGCGGATTGCAGTCACCCCTGCGCGCGCGGTGATTTGCGTGATGGTGGGTTTGATGGCATTGGCCGGTTCACGGGCTCTTGCCGCGGATGGGGAACAGCAGTATGCGGAACTGGGGCGGTGCGTGCTGACGAGCGGGCAGGCGATCGAGAACTGCCGCGTGGGGTATCGGACCTTTGGCAAGTTGAATGCGGCACGCGACAATGCGGTGCTGATGCCGACGTGGCTTTATGGGCGGTCGGCGGACNNGGGCGGTTTTTCGGGATTGCCATCGACGCGCTGGGGAACGGGGTTTCTTCGTCGCCTTCAAACAGCGCGAAGCAGCATGGGACAGCGTTTCCGGCGTTCAATATGCGCGACATGGTGGAGGCGGAGTATCGCGTCATGACGGAGGTGCTGGGGCTCAAGCATCTGCATGCGGTGCTTGGGCTTTCGATGGGCGGCGAGCAGACGTTTGTGTGGGCGGTCGAGCATCCGGAGTTTTTTGACTTGGCTGTGCCTATCTTAGGGACGCCGCGATTGACCTCCTACGATTTGCAGGTGAAGCGGATCATGGTGGCGACGATCGTGGATGATCCTGCATATAAAAATGGCGCGTATACAGAGGAGCCGCAACTGGCGCTGGCGAATCTGTTTGGGAACCTGGTGGTGACGACGCCGGAGTATCGGAACCAGGCGACGCCGCGCGCAAAGCTGGACGAGTTTTATGCGCAGGCGGAGGCACAGCAGGCGATCGACGCCAACGACCGGCTGTGGCAGTTGCGAGCGATCATGACACAGGATGTGATTGGCTTGCGGCCGCTCGCGGATGTGGCGCGGGGGGCAAAGGCGCGATTTCTGGTGATTGTGGCGGCGGAGGATCACCTGGTGAATCCGCAGCCGGCGCTGGACTGGGCGGCGGCGATTGGAGCGCCGGTGTACGTTTCGCATGGGAGCTGCGCGCACTTGATCATGAGCTGCGATGCGGAGGCGGTCTCTAAGCGAGTGAGAGCGTTCTTCGCAGAGAAGATGCCGTGAAGAGGTAGGTTTGAGCGGATTCTGGTTTACGTAAATTCAGTTATTTCTGTTGCGACAGAAATAACTGATATAATAGTTGCATGATTCTCAGTGAAACGTCGACGCAATTCATTCTGCATTGGGGCGAGATGGGCACACGCTGGGGTGTGAACCGGACCGTGGCCCAGGTGCATGCGCTGCTCTATCTATCTCCCGAATCGCTCACCGCGGAGGACATTGCCGAGACTCTCTCGGTGGCGCGGTCGAACGTGAGCACGAGCCTGAAGGAGCTCGAGAACTGGCGCCTGGTGCAGGTTGACAGCCGGATGGGCGACCGGCGCGACTACTTCAAGACATCGGCGGATGTGTGGACGCTGTTTCTTACCGTCGTGGAACAGCGCGTGGAACGTGAGATTGTTCCGACGCTCACGATGCTGCGGAGTTGCGCTGTCGAAGCGCGGGCCGAACGTCCGGCGCAACCGGAAGTCGCAGCGCGCATAACCGCGATGCAG
Organism: Acidobacteriaceae bacterium; assembly: GCA_003166055.1. Next base: position 5,327 of record PMWR01000384.1, on the reverse strand, counting down.
GCCTTTTTGGAGGAGCTGCTGGAGTGGTACAGCCAGATCAAGAAATTGCCTCCGGCGAGCCTGCGATCACTGGTGCGGTTTGGCAGCAGGGTGACGCGCATTTTGCCGAAGGCGCGAAGGCGGAGGCTTGACTGATGGCTGAACTGGTTGCGAGTGCAACGACGGTGAGTGAAGAGAGCTGCGCCAGTTTTCAGCGCTACTACGAGGAGGCTGGTCCGGACTATGCGGCCTGGAGCGCAGCCTTCAACATGCACTTTGGGTTTTTCCGGTGGGGGATGAACCCGTTCAACCGGGAAGCGATGCTGGAGCGGATGAACCGGGAGGTGCTGCGTCTTCTTCATTTGGAACGCGAGAGTTTTTCGGATGGGCATGCGCGGGTTTTGGATATGGGTTGCGGTTTGGGTGCAACGCTGCGCAGCTTTGCACGCTGCTTGCCGCGAGCCGATTTGTATGGGATTACGCTGGTGCCGTGGCAGTTGGAGCAGGGGTGCCTGCTCAACCAGTCGTGCGCGGAGGCGGGGTGGATCAGGCTGGCGCTTGGCGACTACGAACACACAGCGTTTGACTCGGGTTCGTTCGACGCAGTTTATGCCATCGAGAGCGGCTGCTATGGGCATGGCGCGAACAAATCGGCGTTGCTTCAGGAGAGCTATCGACTGCTGCGGCCGGGAGGGCGGATGGTTGTTGCGGACGGTTTTGTTGGACCAGGGAAGCTGCGTGGGCCGCAGAAGAGCATATACCGGACACTGTGTGACTGCTGGGCGATTGATGAGCTCGGCGACGTGGAAGAGTTTACCCGCGAGATGGAGCGCATCGGCTTCAGGGAGATTGTTGTCGAGCAGGCGCAGGCGCGGGTGACACCGTCGGTTCTTCATGTGCCGTGGGTGACGCTGAGATTTCTGGTTACGGATGTTGGGTTTGGTTCGCGCAGGATGACACGGGCGCGGTGGAATAATATNNTGCGACGCGCGCTTGAGAGGTTCCGCAGGGGCCAGCCACAGGCGCTCAAACTCTTCCTGGGGCAACGGGCGGCTGTACAAATAGCCTTGAAACGAATGGGTGCCGAGGCTGGAGAGGAATTTCCTCTGCTCTTCGGTTTCCACGCCTTCGGCAATCACAGATAATCCCATGGCTCGCCCCAGGGAAATGACGGTTTGGGCTATTGAGGCACTGGCGACGTCCTCGAGTATGTCCTGAACGAAAGCGCGATCGATTTTCAGTTGATCGAGAGGCAGGTGCTTGAGGTAGGAGAGCGAAGAATAGCCGGTGCCGAAATCGTCGAGGGAAAGGCTCAGCCCATGCGATCTGAGAGCATTCATCTTGGCGATGACGTCTTGCATGTCGCTGGCCAACATACTCTCGGTGAGTTCAAGCATGAGGTTGTTTGGGTTAGCACCAGTGCGAGCGAGGGTGGCAAGGACATGTTCGACGAAATCAGGCTGACCAAACTGCCGTGCGCTGATATTCACTCCGATCTGAATGCCGGCCAAAACCTTGCGATCGGCCCAAGCCGCAATTTGCATGCACGCCGTTTCGAGGACCAGGTTGCCCAATGGCAGGATGAGTCCGGTTTCCTCGGCCAATGGAATGAACTCGTTGGGGGGCACGATACCGCGTGCCGGGTGTTTCCAGCGAATGAGCGCTTCGGCGCCAATCAAACCGGTCGAATCCACCTGAGGCTGATAGTAGAGCATGAACTGTTTGGCGATGATTGCGTGGCTGATGTCCTCTTTCATGGTTGCGCGGGCAGTCACGGCTGCCTGCAAGGCGGGAGCGAAAAAGCGAACGGTATTTCCGCCCGCGGTTTTGGCCTGGGACATGGCAATGCCGGCGCGCTGAAGAACTTCGTTGGGGCTTTCACGTTCATCTCCGAAAACAGAGATTCCGATGCTGGCGGTGCTGTGGGTTTCATGGTCTGTGAGGAGATATGGCTGGCGAAGAGTAGCAAGAATATTTTCACCAACATCTCCGGCTTCTTTCGCGGCATCCTCCGCAGTCTCGCTCAGGCCTTCGAGGATCACAACAAACTCATCCGCGCCGAAACGGGCCACGGTGTCAGCTTCGTGAACGGAGGCGGTTAAACGCTTTGCGAGTTGCTGTAAGACGAGGTCACCCATTTGATGGCCGAGCGTTTCGTTTACGTTTTTGAAATCATCGAGATCGACGAACAACACGGCTTTCTTGCTGTTGCTGCGCGAGTCGCCGGATATGGATTGCTGGAGCCGGTCAAGCAGCAGACGGCGATTGGGGATGCGCGTGACGCGGTCGTAGAATGCGAGATCCCTGATTTGGTCCTCGGCGGCCTTGGCGTCGGAAATGTCCCGCGTCACGCTCAACATGTATGGAACGCCTTCAATCTCAATCACAGATGCCGAGAGCAACGCCCAAAATACCGTGCCATTCTTATTCTTCAGCTGGATTTGTTCATTGCTCACGTTTGAGCTTTGGCGCAATATTTCCGCGACATTCTCACGGTCTTTGGGATTCACCCAGAAGCCAAGTTCCGTGGACGTATGGCCGATGATCTCATCGCGTTCGGACTTCATAATCTCGATAAACGCCTGGTTGACCTCAACGAATTTCCCAGTGGCCAGATCGCTGATACTCAGAGCATCGCGGCTGGTCTGGAATACGGTGCGGTAGCGGGACTCACTGAGCTGCAATGCGTTCGTTGCGGTTGCGAGATGCTTCTCCGCGGCTTTGCGTTCATTGATGTCCTGCATGAAGGTGATGAGGTGAAGCGGTTGCCCAGCGTGGTCGCGTTGGATTGAGGATGTGAGCTTAACCCAGGTCAACTCCCCATCTTTGCGAAGGTAGGGTTTCTCCAGGCCCGACCGGCTGGACTCACCAGTTACTAATTGCTGGAACGCTTCCGACGTTTCAGAAACATACTCCGGAGGAGTGAACTGCTGGATGGTTTTGCCGGGAATCTCGTCAATTGGGTATCCGATGATTTCGGCAAAACGCGTATTGCATCGAAGAATCTGACCCTCAAATGAGACGTGGAGAATGCCGACTGCAGCCTGATCGAAGGTTGAGCGATACAATTCTTCGCTCTCACCAAGCGATTCTTCCGACTGCGCAAGGCAGTCGGCCTGAGTGGATATTCCTCGTGCGAGGAACCAGGATAAAGCACCTTCTAAAATCAATATGAGAAGTCCGATTGTCACCATGGCTGCCGTATAGATGCGAACCGAACTTGCGGCAAGATCCTCGGCAGCGCGAGCTTCCTGTTTGGCACGAAGCACAATCTGGTCAACCGCGGCTGCGTGCCGGGTATACAAGGGGTTCATTGTGGAGGTAAGCAGCGCGTGAGCTTCGTCTAAGCGGTTCGCATTGACAAGAGCAACAAGCTGGTCAGCAAACTTGAAATATTCCTGAGCCGTTTGACGCGCCTCGCCGCGCATCATGTCCTTCAACTGCCCCTCAGGAACGTGCACCATGTAATCGGCGTATTTGACTTCGTTTTCAAGCTGGAAGGCCTTGAGTTCCTGCTCGTAATGCTGGCGCGATTTCTGATCCGGCGCATCGACCAGTTTGCCGCATAGGCGAGCGGGTTCCATAAGGCTCTCATACGGCGGAACGTAATCGGCAATCAGGTTGTTGCTCAGTGAGATGGTTTTGTAGAGTGGGCTATTCACCCTGATCTGTAGAAGCGCTGTAGAAGCGACGCCGGCAAAAATGAGCAAGCCGCATGTACCAATAAAGACAAGCCACCTGAGATGTTGACGTATGTTTATCGGGTTCTTCGTTTGCTTTGAGGGGTTTCTGGTGGCTGCCACGAAGCGTACCTCGCCAAAACGACCGCTGCAAGTTCGTGGCGATGCAGTCAGGTGTAGGCGAATTGTAGCCTTGCGGGCAGTTGATGGCAAGAAGGATACGTCGGTGAGATAAGGGATTCGTGAGGGGTTGGTCTGGGCGGGCGCGCGGATTCTCGGGAGCAATGAGGAGGGCGATTTGGGAGAGTGTTCGCCAGGTCTCAAGGGCGAGGGCTGGGCTGATGGCCGTTTGCTGATCAGGCGGAGGTGCTGACTTCGACGGGGGATTCGGTGTGGGCGGGCGGGCGTTTGGCGCGGCAGATGGAGTCGGAGACGGCCCATATTGCGCCGGAGATGGCGACGGAGATGGCGTTGCCCGCCCAGATGGAATGGTCATGAGGGCTGGCGACGAGCTTGGGAATCCAAACGAATAATTCGAAGCTGATGATTTCAACTGTGAGCAGACGGGAAGCGAGCGGAGCCATGATGCCGGAAAGGATGGCTGCGGCGGCGAGGAAGAAGCCGATGGTCGTAGTGTAGGCCCAGAACATCTGCGAAGGCGGAATCCATTTTGGGATCCAGGTTAGCAGGCCTGGCATATCGACAATGTGGACGATGCCGAAGGAGATTGCGCAGAGGCCGGTGAGGCGGGCGAAGAAGGACTCGAAACGCGAGATGTACGAGCCAGTCGGTGAGAGCTGTGCGAACAGGACAGCTCCGGCGGCGACGAGCGAGAACTCCTCAAAGAAGTTGCCGGTGGGGTCGAAGTCGCCGAGGCCTTCGATAATCTTGGGTACCCACAAGAGCGTGAAAACTGTGTAGACGACAGTGAGCGTCAGGGCGCCGGCGCGGGCAGTTCGGGGCCAGAGGAGGGCAAGGCCGGCGGCTAGCTCGATGAGGGCGGTGAAGTAGGCGAGCGGCTCGCGGAAGGGCACGCTCGGGCCGACGCGCTGCCATGAGGTAGCGAAGTCGCCGGAAGCCAGGCCGAGAAGGCCGAGGAAGATGGCTCCGCCGGCGAAGGCGTACAAGCCGAGATTGGATGCGAGAGTGCGCTTCTGCATGGTTTTCCGGCTCCGGTTGCTGGCGGGGAGGGGCTGCGAACTGTGCCAGAGTAGCATGGTTTCGGCGCAACGGAGGGCGGGCGTGGTTTGTGCTCACCCACTCTTGCGCATGACCACCGCAAGAGACCAAGACCTGTCGCTTCACCCGAGCGACAGAGATCTATCGCTCCGCCCCACGGACCAAGGCCAGTCCGCAGGGACCCCGGCCGCTGGCAACCCCGTGTCTGCGGGGGGCCGGGCCTGGGGCATCCGCCGCCTGTACCTTAGTGACCAGTTTTAACTGTGGGCCACCTGTCTATAATCGGGTCGCGGGTGGCTGCAGGAGTCAGGGAGCCCTCATGATGGGCGCGAGTTCCAACGTGGACCAGCGATTGGATCGCCGTCAGCGGCGTATCTGGGAGATTGTGTCCCACTCTCCTCTTGAGTCGCTTTGGAACCTGCAAGATGTTCCCGTCCGCGTGGTGGCCTCGCGCACCTGGAAAGCTGTGAACGCCGATCGTCTCTTCGG
>PMWR01000622.1 GCA_003166055.1 Acidobacteriaceae bacterium | reverse complement strand
GACGAACTCGACACGTACCTGCCTGCCTTCCGCGCGGCGGTGACGGAGGGGCAAGCCGGTTCCGTGATGTGCGCATACAACAGCATCAATGGCGAACCGGGCTGTGCCAACGAGTTTCTGCTGCAGGATCAACTGCGCGGCAAGTGGAACTTCAAAGGCTACGTGGTCTCCGACTGCGGCGCGGTCATTGACATCTACCGCAACCATCACTACGAGCCGACGCAGCCGCAGGCATCCGCGATCAGCCTGGAACGCGGAATGGACAACGAGTGTGTCGACGGCGGCTTCAGGGTGAAGGACGATCACGACTATAAACCGTATATCGATGCCGTCAAGCAAGGTTTCCTGAAAGAGAGCGAGATCGACACCGCGCTCATCCGCTTGTTTACCGCACGCATGAAGCTGGGTATGTTTGACCCGCCGGAAATGGACCCGTACACCAAAATCGATGAAAGGCTGCTGGACAGCACGGAGCATCGCGCAATGGCGGGCAGGATTGCCGACGAATCNNTACACCGGCACGCCAACGCATACCGTCTCCATCCTCGAGGGCCTGCGCAAGGAGTTTGCGGGCGCAACGATCAGTTACGTGCCAGGCACACAGTTTCTCGGTCACGATGCCGATCCGGTTCCCGCCTCGGCGCTCACCTCCGGCGGCAAACCAGGCATCGCGATCAGCTATTCCAAACTCGACATGACCGACATCAACCGCCCTGAAGCCACGAAGCCGCTGGCCCAAGGCACAGCGCTCACGGTGGATGCGTCTGCCCAGCCCTTGCCGCCTGAAGTTGCCGGCGTACACCCGCTTTCGATCAACTGGGACGGGAATCTCAGTGCGCCGGAGACGGGCGACTACAATCTTGGCATCAAGGCCAACGGCAGGTTTCGCATCCGGCTTGATGGCAAGAACGTCACCAACGCGTGGAGCGCCGACCCGACGGAGGCCAGGCTGGGACGCGTCCATCTCGAGGCCGGTAAGCCCGTAGCCCTGCACGTGGAGTACACCCCGCCGGAAAATGGAACGCCCGTTGCGACCCTGGTCTGGCAGAAAGTGGATCTCAGTCCGCAGCCCGAAGCCATTGCCGCAGCAAAAGCCGCCGACGTCGTGGTTGCCGTGCTGGGCATCAGCAGCGAACTGGAAGGCGAGGAGATGCAGGTGAGCGAGCCGGGCTTCAAGGGAGGCGATCGCACCAGCATCGACCTGCCCAAGCCGGAAGAGGACCTGCTCGAAGCAGTTGTCGCCACGGGCAAGCCTGTTGTTCTTGTTCTCACGAACGGCAGTGCGCTGGCGGTGAACTGGGCCAACCAGCACGTCAATGCCATCGTCGATGCGTGGTATCCGGGCGAGGAGGGGGGGACCGCCGTTGCCGAAACTCTCTCCGGCAAGAACAACCCCGCCGGGCGCCTGCCTGTGACGTTCTATAAGGGCGTCGACCAGCTTCCGCCCTTTGAAAGCTATGCGATGAAGGGCCGCACTTATCGCTATTTCGAAGGCGCTCCGCTCTACCCCTTCGGCTACGGGCTAAGCTATACGACCTTCTCGTATTCCAATCTCACACTGCCGGCAAGCGCGGTCACGGCGGGGCAGCCTTTCACCGCTGAGGTCACTGTGACCAACACGGGCAAACGCGCCGGCGATGAAGTGGCGCAGCTCTATCTCAGCTTCCCCGATGCGGCTGGGGCGCCGATTCATGCGTTGCGCTCTTTCCAGCGCGTGCACCTTGAACCTGGGCAGTCACAAACGGTGCATTTCGACCTCAAGCCACGTGACCTCAGCATGGTCTCTGAAGCCGGCGAGCCGGTCATCGCGGAGGGCAACTATTCCGTATCCGTCGGTGGCGGCCAGCCCAACACCGGCGCGCCGTCGGTCGCTGGGACCTTTGAGGTAAAGGGCAGCCTCGTGTTGCCGGAATAATCGAAGCGGCCTGGGCGAGACCTCACAAAGGACTCCGAAAAAAGTTCAAAATAGTTCTTGACTTCCAATACTCTATAAAATAGAGTACTCCATAACAGAGACAACTCTGGAGATTCATGAAACATCCGAGGAGGATTCCAATGACCGAAAACATGGAAGGGCTTGAGCTGAAGGACAGGCTGAACCTGATCGAGAACATGATCGCCGAGGGGCGGCGGGGCACCGAGAGCTGGGGCTGGGCCTTCGTTTTTTGGGGCGTGGCCTACTATATCGCTATCGCCTGGTCTTCAGGGGGCTTCGGCGGGCCCACCTGGAGCCGTAACTACCTGGCCTGGCCTGTGACGATGATCGGCGGCGTTGTGCTGAGCTGGATTCTGGCCGCGCGCAAGAGCCGCAAGCAGCCTGCGACCACCATCGGCCGCTCCATCGGTTCCGTCTGGGCAGGCATGGGCATCTCCACGTTTCCCATCATGTTTGCGCTTGGTTTCAGCGGCAGGATGGATACTCACACAGCGGTAGCCATCATCGGGGCCATGCTCGGCGCTGCCAATATGACGTCAAGCATCATTCTCAAGTGGAAGATGCAGTTTGCCTGTGGTGTCGTGTGGCTGACGACAGGAGCGGCCTCCTGCTTCCTTTCGGAAAACCAGGCGGGGATTCTGTTTCTGGTCGCGATCTTCTTCTGCCAGATCGTCTTCGGAATCTATGGAATGATCGCCGATTCGCGCAAGCAGAAGGTGAACGGAACCGGACAAGGGGTCTCCCATGCCTGAGTTGCCGGAGCTGAATCCCGTCATCCACGGGAAGCTGCGCCTGGCGTTGCTGTCGCTGCTCACGGGCGTGGAGGAGGCGGAGTTTACCTGGTTGCGCTTGAAGACCGGCTCGACGGACGGCAATCTTGGCGCGCAACTTCTCAAGCTCGAAGAAGCGGGTTATGTTGCGGTGGAGAAGAAGTTTGTGCAACGCAAGCCGCAGACGCTTTACCGCATGACGGAGGCAGGGCGCCAAGCGCTGACCGACTACGTGCAGGCGTTGAAACAGTTGCTCGGCGCGGCCATCGACGCTTAGGACTACAGCGCCGATGAGCCCTGCGGGTGCAGGCTCTTGCGGACGCGCTCCATGATGCCGAGGTAGTAGGCGAGGTTGTGGATCGAGTTCAGCGTGCCGGAAAGCGCTTCGCCGGCTTGCATCAGGTGGCGCAAATAGGCGCGGGAGTAGCGGCGGCAGACCATGCAATCGCAGGCCGGATCGGGTGGGCCTTGGTCTTCGGCGTAACGTTTGCCCTTGATGTTGAGGCGGCCTTCGCTGGTGAAGAGGAGGCCGTGGCGGGCGGCGCGGGTGGGTAGCACGCAGTCCATCATGTCCACGCCCATGCGGGCGTACTGCTCAATCTCGTCGGGATAGCCGACGCCCATGACGTAGCGCGGCTTGTCTTTGGGCAAGAGCGGCAGGACTTCGGAGATCATCTCCAGGGTCAGGTCGCGCGGCTCGCCGACGCTGAGGCCGCCGATGGCGTAGCCGTCAAAGTCCATTTCAATGAGGCGCTCGGCGCTTTCGCGGCGGAGGTCGCGGTACATGCCGCCCTGGACGATGCCGAAGAGGGACTGGGTCCCGAGCCTCTGTTCGTGGTTGGCGGCATCGCTCCCCGGTCCCCAAGTGCGAGGGACCGGGGGCACCCACAGTTCATTTTGCCAGGGGACTTCGTGCTGGTGGGCACGGAAGTGATTGAGCGAGCGGCGCGCCCAGGCCATGGTGAGGCGGAGGCTCTCCTCGGCGCGGGTGCGGTCGGCGGGGTATTCGGTGCACTCGTCGAAGGCCATGCAGATGTCGGCGCCGAGGGCGATCTGCACGTCCATGGAGTGCTCGGGGGTGAAGAAGTGGCTGCTGCCGTCGAGATGGGAGCGGAAGCGGACGCCCTCGTCGGTGACTTTGCGGAGCTGGCTGAGCGAGAAGACCTGGAAGCCGCCCGAATCGGTCAGCAGGGCGCGCGGCCAACCGATGAATTTGTGCAGGCCGCCCATGCGGCGGATGGGCTCGTGACCGGGGCGCAGGTAGAGGTGGTACGTGTTGCCGAGAATGATTTCGGCGCCGAGGGTTTCAAGCGTGTCCTGGGGGACGGCCTTGACGGTGCCGGCGGTGCCGACGGGCATGAAGACCGGCGTCTGGACGGTCCGGTGGGGCAGATGGAGCTGGGCGCGGCGTCCGCCGGACTCGGTTTCCGCGAGGATGTTGAAGGTCAGGGGCACCCTTTGATTCTATGGGCAACGAGGCAGCAGGTCAGCAGGTCAGCGAGTCAGCGAGCCAGCGGGGGGTAGCGGGGTTAGACCCCTGCGGTGGGGCAGACGGCACCTGCGGTGCGGCAGACGCTCGCGGGAGGCTCGCACGGGCGTATACCCCCTCCCCCCCCATCCCCCCTAGGGTGTTTGGAGGAAGTTGCCTGTTTTCAATGCGCTGGAGGCAGGGTTCTACCGTAAGTTCCTTTGTTTTCAGGAATCTCTAAGGCAAATTCCTGAAAACAGAGAACTTGTGCGAGTCGTGCGCGACCCTGCCTGGCTTTGCGCACGGCACTCTCGGAGCCTGGTGGGCACTCTGAATTCATTGTGCGCCAAGCAAGGGAAACTATCGGCAAAATTGCGGGACTTTTTTTGGCCGCCTGCGGTGGGGCAGACGCTCGCGGGAGGCTCGCACTGGCTTGGCGGCTGCCCGGCCATTCCGCAGGGGAAAAGCGGAATGGATGGGGCCGGGCGAAGGAAAAGGGAATGAAAGTGGATGGATGTATCTTTTTATTTTGGTATAACTTAGAATCGAAAACGGCGAAGATTCGGCAAAAGAGAAACGGGGTCTTTTTTGTTCCGGGGTGGTGCGGATGGGGTCCATCATCGACGGGGTTCTGCCGGAATTCTTGTGTTGGGCGTCTCATGATTTAAGTGTGCGCCGATTGCTGGTAATTATCGGCAAAACCGGCGAAGATTTTTTGGGGTTGATTATGCCGTTCCTCCAGGACTGCGATACCAGGATGAGTGGGCCGCCTGCCTTCCATCCCCGGTCCCCAAAAGCGAGGGACCCTTCGGCAAGCTCAGGGCAGGCTCGGGGGCATCCGCCTGAGGAGCTAAAATTNNACGTATCATGTCCCCTGATTTCCGAGTGTCTTCATCGTTGCTCCTCTACCATGTGAACTTAATATCGAACAAATGCCAGGAATAGGTATACCGGCTCTTCTTTCGCACCCCAGTCGGGGGACATGAACCGGCCCATCGCACTCGAATAGTATCGCGCTTCGAAGTAGTCGTTTTGGATGTGCTACCATGAGCGCATCCGTAGCCTTCCACGCCGCCGTATCGTACTCGGCAAGCATCTGGCCTCTCTCTGTGATCGCGGCCAGTTCAGCAACTGACGGCTTCGGTGCTGCACTGGCCGATGCCCCCATGACGAACAACACAACGGCAACGAATAGGCTCTTTGCGGGCTTCCCGCTAGACTTGCTCGCAACGTATACGGAACTAAGCGTAACTGGATTCATATTTCCTAATGGCTGTGTCGCGGATCGTTTTTTGCCGGTAGAGCATCGGCGCCGGTTGTTGGTCCCCAGGCGTCCAGTCGCGTGATATTACCGATTGCGCCTCCGTATTCCGAACGCTCAGGACCATTCGCATACATCACGCCTTCGATGATGACGTACTTCAGGTTGAGTTTTTTGAATTGCTCTCTTTGGGACTCTGACAAGCGAAGATACAGCGCATTTTGATTGTTCAGATGCTGAGCGTCCTCGTAGTGAAGATAGATCGCATCGTTTTCATGTTCTATGCACAAAACGCCAACGATCTGGATAGCCTTGCCGTCATAGCTTTGAGGGCTAGACAACAAGGCAACCATCCCCACGCTCAGAGCCGCCGATTTCGCAGGGTATGACTGTGAACTCGCGATTCGCGGCGACAGCAACATGGTTGCTGCCAGCAAGCAGAAACCCCATCTCAACATCGTCATGTACGTGAACCCTTTCATTTTGAAACTCCTTCTGATGAAAGTGTTGATTTTAAGGGGCATTTCCGATCACGGTACCAGGAGCACCAAGCCATCTATCATAAGGACCTGGGTTGAAGACTCGAATATTCCCATTCGCGGTAACGCCAAGATATTCGGGCATACCGTGCCGATTGGCAAAGCCACAATCAGCCCCAGAAAATCCATCCTCTGCTGCGGGGTCAGGACCTGGGTGCGTGTGGTATCCCCCGACTGCCGCATACCCTTCAGGAATCGTTACATTGTCTCCAAAGAAGTGACCCGGATCGCCAAACGTTACCGGGACCGTATAGGTGAATTTTCCGTTTTTGGATATAACCCAACCACCCCACTCTTCAACCTTGCCATGCTTCTTAGCTGCTCGTGTGTCCCCAATGGCAGCCTTTTCCGCAGCAATTCCAGCAGCTTTTCTGGAAGAATATGTCCCACTGGCAGCGACGCCTTGGATTGTTGGGACAGACCCAGACGCAGCAGAAGCTCCTGGGGAACTCTGTTGTTGGGCCTGCCCCTGTTGTGCCTGCCAGCCAGCGTACGCGTCTCCTGCACTCATCCCCTGTCGCATATTGTCTTGAACTTGCGAATTGCAGAAACCTTGGCCAGCGTTCGAGCCGCTGCAATCATGGCCATCAAGGTCAACACTTCCAAGTGGATTATTTCTGACATACGCATAAAGATTGAGCGACTGCGGGTCGTCCATCTTCGCATACGGTAGCAGACAGGCTGGCTGCTAAAGATAAATCTCTTCCGCGTGTGCTCGATGGGAACTCGGCTCATCCGCGTACTCCCGGCGCTTGCTGCGCCTCGCTCCAGACCAAACGGCCCAGAGCGCATTTTTCCTTTAGACGCTGCTTTCAGGTTTCAGTTACTCTGCGGCAACCGAAGGTTACCGCGCAGCTCCCAACTGGGGGAGACGTGTCCTACCTAATTCCGATGCGAAGCAGCGCGGGCTTTTGCTGGCCGTGCTCAGGCATTGGACGGATGCCACTGACGCAAGCAAGCCGCCCCGGAGGACGGCTGGCGGTTGGATCATTTCGCACTACAGGGCGTCTTGTCCCAAGAGATTATTGCAGCGATGTATTTCTGTCTGTCTGGTTTGTCCTGCTTCCCGTACATCGTCAGGGTCACATTCTCATACGGAATGCGTGTTGAGAGCATTCCCAAGTCAGCCTCCGAGATTTCTGTATCCGCTGGCAGTCTCCCACTTGGCCCGCCTCGTTCTTCTTTTGGAACGAGCTCATCGAACAGGGACAGAATTAGCTCTTTCGGCATTGCGGCGTCCATATCGACACGGTTGTTGGAATAATGCCGCTTCTCGATGCTGATCTCACAGAGATCATGGCTTGCCGTGTAGGCAGGCGTGGCTATAATCCCTGGCCTGATCTCATAGGTTTCTACTCCGTGATATTTCCGGATTCTGTCGCTGGATGGACCCGCGACAACGGCAAGCAAACAAATCGAAGCGAACAGTTTCATCATCATGCACCCCCTCGTTACCAAGCCTCAAGCAATAATCCTTCTGAGTTGATCGCTATGGAGTCTGCGGCTGTTTGGGGGGAGGCGGTGGCGTTGGGGTGGCCCTTTGCGTCTGCGGAGATGTCAACTTCAATGTAGCGTCACCGTCTTTGATCGACAACGTGCGCGTCTCTGTAACCTGACACCCGGTGCCTCCTATCGTCAGTGTTTGCGTCGTCTGTTTCGAGAAGTCCCCGGTTGTCAGAGTCTGTTCAGCCGCATTCTGTCCAGGGAAGGAAGGGGCGTTGGTCGAAATAGAGATGGTGCTCTGATCCCCAATTACCCCTTGCTTGTTGGTAGAGTCATCCCGTGTTTCAGTTGGAACCCCCGCAACAGGCTTTCCGTCCTGGAAGTTTTTGTTCGACACTTCTTCATGGATCGGAGTGTCTGCCATTGGCTTTGTGCCATTCTTGACCGTGTACTGAACTTCACCTTCGACCGTTGCAGTCGAGGTTCTTCCGTCTCTGGAGCTCGTTACCTCTGGCTCTTTCGTGACCGCAGCTGTCACAGTGATGTTGCCGCATGGGTCGTCCGGACCGCCGCAATGTCCATCCTTGTCAATCCCACTCAGCGGGTTGTTCCGCATGTAGTTGTACAGATTCAACGTCTGTGGGTTGGTATAGATTCCGTAGGGAACTGCCTCCGGATTTGAAGCCCAGTCTGGGCTCAAGAACCGGCCCATGGCCGACGAATAATATCTCGCTTCGAAGTAGTC
>PMWR01000220.1 GCA_003166055.1 Acidobacteriaceae bacterium | reverse complement strand
ACCGACGAACGCACCGCCGATCCCAAGACCGGCGAAGCCCGCCGCGCCGAGTTCAAATATGCCGGCGGCATCGCCGAATTTGTGAAGCACCTCAACCGCGGCAAGCAGGTATTGCACGAGAAGCCCATCGTCATGGAGGCGTCACGCGACGGCGTCGAAATCGACATCGCGCTGCAGTACAACGACAGCTACTCCGAGACCGTCTTCAGCTTCGCCAACAACATCAACACGGTGGACGGCGGCACGCATCTCTCCGGTTTTCGCACCTCGCTGACCCGCACCATCAACGCCATCGGCCAGTCGCTTGGCTTGTTCAAGGACCTGAAAGAAAACCTCAGCGGCGACGATGTGCGCGAGGGCCTTGTTGCCGTGGTCAGCGTCAAGTTGTCGCAGCCCCAGTTCGAGGGCCAGACCAAGGGCAAGCTCAATTCCGATATCGCCGGCACCGTGCAGGCCTTCGTCAACGAGCGCCTCGGCATGTTTCTGGAGCAGAACCCTCCCATCGCCAAAAAGATCATCAACAAGGCCATCGAAGCAGCGCGCGCCCGCGAAGCGGCGCGCAAGGCTCGCGACCTGACGCGGCGCAAAGGCGCGCTCGACGGCGGCGGCTTGCCCGGCAAGCTCGCCGACTGTTCCGAGCGCAATCCCGATCGCTGCGAACTCTACCTCGTCGAGGGTGAAAGCGCAGGCGGCACCGCCAAGCAGGGCCGCGATCGCCGCTTCCAGGCCATCCTGCCGTTGAAGGGCAAGATCCTCAACGTTGAAAAGGCGCGCTACGACAAGATNNATGACGGAGCTGATCAAGCGCGACAACATCTACATTGCGCAGCCCCCGCTGTTCAAGATCAAGAAGGGCCGCTTCGAGCAGTACATCAAGGACGAGCGCGAGTTTGTAAAGGTGATGGTGAACCGCGCGTCGGAAGGCATGATTGTGCGCCACGGCGAATCGGCCAGCCGCATTGAGGGCGCAGACCTGACGCGCTTCATGGCCACGCTGGATGAGTACCTGGGATATGTTGAACGGGTCGACAAGCGCATTCGCAACGAGAAGCTCACCGAGCTCCTGGCCCGCGCCGAGTTGGTGCATCGCGCCGATTTCGCATCGCAGGCCGAGAGCGACGTTCCGCCCAAGCTGGCGCGGCTCCACGAGGATCTGAACGAATTGGCCGACGAGTTCCAGTTCAAGGTGAATGAGCCGGTGGAGGACGAGGAGCACCACACCTGGTCGATCTGCTTTACTGACTCGCAAGGCGCCAGGCGATGCATCGACTGGACCCTGGCATCGAGCCCCGAGTTCCGCCAGATGATGTCGAAGTACTCGCTGATCAAGCAGTTCCTTGAGCCGCCGTTCCTGATCGAGTACGCAACCAAGGCCGGAGCGGCAGAGGCTACTCCGGAAGAAACGGAAGCTCAAGAAGAAGCCGAAGGCGCGAACGAAACCGCAGAGGTGCAGGCCGAGGCCAAGCAGGCTCGCCGCGCCGCGCGTGTTTCGCGTGAGCCGGTGGAAAAGCAGACCGCACGCGAACTTTTCGCCTACATCGTGGAGCAGGGCAAGAAGGACTACTCCGTGCAGCGTTACAAGGGCCTCGGCGAAATGACCGCAACGCAATTGTGGGAAACCACCATGGACCCCGAGCACCGCACGCTGCTGCAGGTCAAGCTCGAAGACATCGCCGAGACTGAAGCCATCTTCACCACGCTGATGGGCGAAGATGTCGAAGCGCGCCGCAAGTTCATCGAAGACAACGCGCTCGACGTGAAGAACCTTGACATCTAAAATGGCTTTCGCGAAGCACTCCGTAGTGCGATTGAAGCTACCGAAAGAGCTGGCTGTTTCAAAAGAGCAGCCGGCTCTTTCCTTTTGCGCCGCGCAATTATCTTGACAAGTCCGATGCGTCGCGCGCACTGTACAGCAGTCCGTCTCCTTTAAGCCAGTCCCATATCGTAGATGCCCGTCGTACAGATTCCCATCGCAGTTCGCAATCCCGATCTCAGTTTGCGTCCGCTTTCATGTCGATTCCCTTGAGGTGAAAAGACTATGACACTGTCCCGATTTGTTCGGCTCACAGCGATACTCTTGATTCCCGCCATGTTCAGCAACAACCTTGCCTTCGCGGCCAAAAATCCTGTAGATCCGGCCTCGGTCAAAGCAAAGTTGCAGTCGCGCGGCGTTGGACATGGAGTGCGCGTCACAATGGCCGATAACACCGAAGCCAAAGGGCTGATCGTCAGCCTCGGAGATCAGAGCTTTGCGGTGAAGTCAAAAGGCGCCGCCCAGCCGCGGGAGATCCAGTACGCGCAGGTGATCGGCGTGCACAACGACAAGATCGGGACCGGAACCAAGATCGTGATTGCGGTCGTCATTGCGGGTGCGGTCGTTGGCATCGTCGCGGCGGTCGCGGTCCATAAATTCGACAACAGTTTCAAACCTCTCATCTGACGCGGATCGCCGATCTGCCAGTTCCCGGCTCACTCGCCAGCCTATCGAACCCAACAGTGATCGCACCGCCTCGACGCCATGGCCCACACACAACGTATGGTCGAAGACGCAAACGAGTGAGACAACGTCAAAGCGGGGATGCGGGACAGACGTCCCGCATCCCCAAGTCAATTACCCCCGACGCTCTTCTGTGCAGCACGAGGAGCCCGCGGCCTTGATCTGCACAACCTCCGGCTGCACATAGCCCTGCGTCGCATCCACCACATACCCTTCGGCGTACTTATCGTGATGGCGCACCCATGCCATGGAGTGTTTCAGGCCCTCCTCGTCGCGCCCCTTCGGCGCATGGTCGAGGAAGTTATAAGTGCCGACGAAAATGTCGAGCCCGCGCTCATAACTCGAGTAAGTGTGGAATAACTCCCCATGCGCGTCTTTCGCAAAGACGCTGAGCCCAGGGGCTTCCTCGCTGGGAAACTCGGTCTGCCGGTAGTTGTATTCCACCTTGCCCTGGGCCCGTTCTTCCGGACTGAAAGACACGTGGTAGTCGTAATTGAAGTCGCTGCCGAACGACGAGACCCACTTGAATTTCCAGCCCATGCGTTTCTTGAACGCTTCAATCTCCGCGATGGGCGCGCGCGAAACCACCGCCAGCGTCACGTCGCGATTGGCCAGGTGAATGGTCGTGCCGTCGAAGTGGTCGGCGAGGTATGAGCAGCTCGGACAGCCCTCGCGCCAGCCAGGTCCAAACATGAAGTGGTAAATCATAAGCTGGCTGCGCTTGCCGAAAAGATCGCCGAGCGTCTCCTTGCCGTTCGGCCCATCGAAGACATACGGCTTCTCGACCTTCTCCCAGGGAAGCTGGCGGCGCTGCTTGCTCAGTTCGTCGCGCCGATGGGTAAACTCCTTTTCCTTCGCCAGAAAATCCTTGCGCGCCGCAAGCCATTCTTCGTGCGAAACAACCTTCGGGTTCTTAATTGCAGTCATCGTGCTGGCCATTTTGATCCTCCTTGTTTTCGGGTTGCATGGGGAATTCGTGCGCGAGATTTTTCGCGCGGACTCTGTTGATCGCAAGCGCCGCAAGAGTGGCCGCCGAAGTTGCTTTGACGGCGAGCAGCGCCGCGGCTGCGAGACATATTGGACACATAAAAACCTCCACTAAAAGTCGGTCGCTTTCGGCGCAGACGGTGTTACGAGGCCTCTGCGTGTGTACGTGTACGTTCGAGAATCGCCGCCCACCCCTTCGTCGCGCCGGCTTTGTCGTCGTCCTGGATGAACCCCAGTGCGGTGTGACGAAACGTGATCAATGTTCCTCCATCCGCTTCGGTCAGCCTGTATTGCACATTGGAGACGAAGGGATACGACGCGAACAGCGGGCCGCATATCTCCAGCAGCGTGGGCCGCTTGATGGCCTGCACATGGCCCCAGAGATGGCCGTTGTTGTCGCCAAGGTCCCGATACCACCGGCCGCCCGGCCACGCTTCCAGCTTCATTGAGAGACTCGTTCCCTCAGGAGTGCCCATACTCTGCCCCACCTGTTCAAGCAGCGCGGCGAAGGTAACTTCGAGCGACGCCTGGACATGTATTTCCTGCTTAATTTCCAATGTCATGTTTTCAGCGGTCAGCGTTGTCGGAATCATGCTTCCTCCTCAATTCAATCTCGGATTATTTTTCGGAATTCGGAATCGGTTTCAAGTCGCGCATCTTTTCCTCGGCGAGTTCCTTCACGCGGATCAACTGGTGCTGCCAGAATCTCTCGAATGTGCCGGCCCACTCGTGCAACGGCTTGATTGCATCGGCGTTGGTTCGATAGAACCTGTGGCGCCCATTCCGCCGCACACGAACCAGCCCCACATCCCGCAAGACGCCGAGATGCTTTGAAACCGAAGGCTGGTCGAGACTCAGCGCGGCCACGATATCCCCCACCGGACGCTCGCGGTCCGCAAGATAACTGAGAATCTGCCTGCGCCGAGGCTCCGCCACAGCATTGAACGCGTCGGAAGTAGTCGCCGCTCGAGCCATGAAAATAAAATATATTCTCATATAGGAATATGTCAAGAATTATTTTCTTCCGCTCATTCGAGCCCCTGTCCGTCTCGACCGGGAAAACGTTTGCATTCCGCCGCTGCATCGGTTTACGATTTGCCCCTATGAGAAATCCGCTCCAATTCGTGCTCTGCGCCCTGCTTTTATCCGTGCCGTTGCTTTGTGCGCAATCCCCTGCCGTTGACCCCCTCGCGCCTACGCAAGGCGTTAAATCGGCCGCCGAGATCGATCGCGAGTGGCAGCAGTCGGTGTCAAAATACGACGCCGAGCGCAACCGCCTCCTGGCCGAGGAACTGAAGCAGGAGAACGACGGCCCCTATCGCGCCGACTGGGCCACGCTCGCCAAATACCAGCAGCCGCAGTGGTACAAGGACGCCAAGTTCGGCATCTTCATTCACTGGGGCGTTTACTCGGTGCCTGCTGCGGAGAACGAGTGGTATCCGCGCAACATGTACCGTCCAAATGAGGGCGCCTACAAGAATTTCCAGGAGCACTACGCGTCAAAGGATCCGGCCGAAAAAGATGCCAAAGGCTACAAGGATCTGATCCCGCTCTTCCGCGCCGAGCACTTTGACGCCGCCGCCTGGGCAAAGCTCTTCAAGGATTCCGGCGCGCAGTATGTGGTCCCGGTGGCCGAGCATCATGACGGCTTCTCGATGTATGACTCCGGCCTCTCCGATTGGACCGTGGTCAAGATGGGCCCCAGGCGCGACACGCTGGGCGAACTGGCCACGGCCATTCGTGCCCAGGGACTGCACTTCGGACTGAGCTCGCATCGCGCCGAGCATAACTTCTTCTATGACGGCGGGCGCAACCTCCGCTCCGACGTGAACGACCCCAAGTACGCTTCGCTCTACGGGCCGGCGCATCAGTGGATCTCTTCTCCCGGCGGTAGCGGATCGGGCCTGGAAGACGACTGGACCTACGTGAGTCCCGAGTTTGCCCGCGACTGGCTCGCCCGCGACACCGAACTCGTCGAGAAGTACAAGCCCGAGGTCGTCTATTTCGACTGGTGGATCGGGCAGCCAAACTACCGCCCCAACGTCACCCGGTTCGCCGCCTTCTATTACAACTTCGCCGTGGCCCACGGCTACACCGGCGTCATCGACTTCAAAGATTACTCGCTCGCCTGGAAAGCCGGCGTGCGCGACTTTGAACGCGGCCAGCAGGATCACATCGTCGCCGACCACTGGCAGACCGACACTTCCATCAGCGATGCAAGCTGGGGCTACATCGAGCACGACACCTTCAAGTCGCCCGAGTTCCTTGTCCGCCAACTCGTCGACATCGTGAGCAAAAACGGCAATCTGCTGTTGAACTTCGGCCCGCGCTCCGACGGTACGATCCCCGAACAGGTGCGGACCACGCTGATCGACATTGGCAAATGGCTCAAGGTCAATGGCGACGCCATCTACGGAACCACGCCCTGGAAGACCTTCGGCGAAGGCCCCACGCAAGTCAAAGCAGGCGCCTTTCACGACACCGACACCAAGCCCTATACGCCTGAAGACTTCCGATTCACCGCCAAGGAGGCCGTGGTTTATGCGATAGGCATGGCCTGCCCCGCTGATGGCAAGGCCACCATTCACTCGCTGGGCTGGGCGCATGAAGGAGCTTCCCTGCCCATCGCCTCAATCGAGTTACTCGGCTCAACGCAAAAGGTGACCTGGACGCAAGGCGCCGATGCGCTCGAAGTAACGCTTCCCACCGGCGCGACGTGCCAATACGCGTACGCGCTGAAGCTGACGCCGGCAAAGTAACCCGTGCTGTCCGAATGCGGAATGAACTGGGTGCCCCATCCTTGCGCTTTTTTCCAGCGCAAGGATGGCAAGCAACCAAGCCAGTGCGAGCCTCCCGCGAGCGTCTGCCGCACCGCAGGTGCCCGCAGGTGGCGTGTACCCTAAGATCATGGCGCTGGTTGAAGTCGATGCAGTCTGGAAAACCTATCCCCGTCGCGCCGGGCTGCGCACCGAGTTGCAGCACGTGGTCGAGGATGTATCGCTGGCCATCGAGACCGGCGAGACACTTGGCCTGGTCGGCGAATCCGGCTCCGGCAAAACCACGCTGGCGCGAATGATCCTCGGGCTGGTTGCGCCCAGCCGAGGCTCGGTGCGCGTCAACGGCATCGATGTGGCCCGCGCCTCACGCTCCGAATTGCACCACCTGCGCCGCCAGATGCAGCCGGTCTTTCAGGACCCCTACGCCGCTCTGAACCCGCGCATGAAGGTGCTCGACATCGTCACCGAGCCGCTCCTGATCCACCGCAATGAAACGGGGCTCAAGACGGATCGCGCCAGCCTGCGCCGCAAGGCCGTTGAACTGCTGGCCGAAGTCGGTCTCGATGAATCGGCGCTCTTCCGGCATCCGCACCAGTTCTCCGGCGGACAGCGGCAGCGCATCAACATCGCCCGCGCGCTGGCGCTGAGGCCAAAGCTGCTGATCCTCGATGAGCCGGTTTCAGCGCTGGACGTCAGCGTGGGCGCNNGCCTGACCACCTGCGGTGGGGCGGACGCTCGCGGGATGCTCGCACTGGCTTCTTTGCCTCCCACCCTTGCGCCTTTTGTCTGGTGCCAGGGTGGGAAACATTACACTCTTCGAGGCCCGATCAGAAGCTCTGGGGCGGAGGATTTGTGGCTGGTGGGTTGGTTGGCGCCGCCGGCGTAGCAGGCTTTGCCGGAGTGGGCGCGCTCGTAGCCGGGGCCGCTGCAGGAGCCGTCGCAGTCGGCGGGGTTGTTGGTGGCGGCGTAGGTGCAGTTCCCGGCGCAGTCCCCGGTGCAGGTGCAGCCCCGGGCTGTCCAGGCGCCGGCGCAGCACCCGTCGGCGGATGCGGCGTCATACCGCCCGAAGGCGGCCGTGCTCCCGGCATGCCGGGACGCGCTTGCGGAGCGGGAACTTCGCTCACGTCTACCAGCTCCACATCGAAGATCAGGTCGGACTTCGCGGGAATCCCCGGATGATCCGGGCGGTCAGGCATGGCGTGGTTTGCATAGGCCAGTTGGTAGGGAATGAAGAGACGCCTCTTGCCACCCACTTTCATCCCCTCAAAGCCCTGGTCAAAACCGGGAAACGGCTGGCGTTGGCCACCCATCCCCTGGGCGAACTGGAACGGCTGCGGTTCACCGAGCTTGGGCTTGCCATCTTCACCCAGCACCGGCTTGCCGTCCTTGTCCTTGAGCGGGGGTCCGGGGTGGTCGTAGGAGGAATCGAACTTGACGCCGTCAGCGGCGCGCCAGCCCGTGTAGTGAACCTTGTAGAGCTTATTGGGCTCGGCATCTGCGCCGGTGCCGATTTTGATGTCCTGGTACTTCAAGGCAAACGCGGTCTTCAGAATGCCTCGCACCGGCGGCACTCCCGGAGGCAGCTTGATCCCTGTCGCCGTGGAAGCATGCGCGGTGGTTGCCGGCCTGGCAGCGGTTGAAGAGGTAGTAGCCGGTTTGGCAGCGGTCGTTTGAGCACTCGCGGCGACCGTGGCTGCCGCCATAAGCAAAAACAGAGCAGTGTGTTTCATTGGGTATTCAAGCTCCAAATGTTCTTGACGGGAGTTTATCAGGAGAGCCCGGCCCCGAGCGTATGCGATAGCCTGTCAAGCGCGGATGCGANNGCGGATGCGAAAGTGCGGCATGACGGAGCCTCACCCCGCCAAAGCACCGCCCCAGCGCCAAATCTCCTTATACATCTTTATACGCAATGCCTTAAAGTAAGCACAGGCCGCCTTCCTGATGCATCTCCTTCACATTCTCTGGCTCCCTGTCGCCTCGTTCTTTGCCGGCGTGCTCAACGCCATCGCCGGTGGCGGATCGTTTCTGTCCCTGCCCGCGCTGCTGGCCTCGACCGCTGCCGCCGGAGTGGGCGCCGTCTCCGCGCAGGCCACCAATACCGTCGCCCTCTGGCCGGGACAGTTGACCTCGCTGGTGGCCTTTCGCAAGCAACTGCGCGGCCACGGATGGAAGCTGCTGCCCCTGGCGGTTGCGTCGGGGGTGGGCGGCGAAATTGGCGGATTGCTCCTGCTCCACACCGCCAACAAGAGGTTCCGCGAACTGCTGCCCTGGCTGCTTCTGTTTGCGGCCGTCCTGTTTGTGCTCAGCTTTCCCTTGGGAAAGTGGCTGGCCGGTCTCTCAGGCGGGAGACGCTACAACAAATCGCTGATCCTCGGCATGGCGGTTGTCAGCGTCTACGTGGGCTACTTCGGCGCCGGCGGCGGCTTTCTAGTCATGGCGCTCTTCGGCATCTGCGGCGTTCACGACATTCACGAGATGAACGCGCTGAAAGTCGTCACCGCGGCCGTGTCCATTGGCATTCCGGCGATTCTCTTTATTGTGGCCGGCCGCGTGGCCTGGCAGTTCTGCCTCATCATGGCCGTCCTGGCCGGAGTGGGCGGCTACCTCGGCGCGCACTTCAGCCGCAGGGTCAACCAGCGTGCGATGCGCTGGACGGTGGCCATCATCGGCTTCATCACCGCGGGCTACTTCTTCCTGCTGAATTACCTGCAGCACCCGTAAACGCGCACCCTGAACAGCAAGGCGCCGTGCCCGTCCTTTCACCTTTTTTCCTGGCGCAAGGGTAGGAAACCTCACACTGTTTGTGGGCCGGATCGATAAGTACCGGTCGCGGTAAATCATCCGTGCGGAATCGCTGTTCGATTGCGAACACGATCTTTCAATACCGGACAGACGCGGCCATGCGTTCAAGTCCCCTTAAGCCCGAAGTTGCTTGAGAATAGGTAACTTATCCCGCAACATGATTTGGCGACCGGAATGCTCCCGCAAAGGCACACCTTGGTCCATGTGGAGGCTCTTATGCGGAGGCTGTTTTTCGACGTACGCAATGCCGTTCGCCAACTGCGCAAGACCCCGGGCTTGGCGCTCCTTGCTATTCTCACGCTGGCCCTCGGCGTCGGCGCAAACACCGCCATCTTCACCGTGATTGAGAGCGTACTGCTGCGCCCGCTTCCATACCCGCACTCCGATCGTTT
>PMWR01000587.1 GCA_003166055.1 Acidobacteriaceae bacterium | reverse complement strand
GCTCGTCCGCTCGGCATGCTGGGGCCTGCCGACCGCATCACCCTGAACCGCGAACGGCAGTTGCTCGACGCCAAGGCGCACGTTGCAGCGCTGGCCCAGGCCGGCTATATCGCCCCGCAGCCGCGCACTCAGATTCCCGCTCCCGGTATAGCAGCGCTGGCAGCCCTCGAGACCGGCGCGTTTCTCATGGGCGAGGCCGGTTACGCCTCGGAACACGACCAGAAGGTAGCAAAATGGGTCGCCTACATCCTGGCCGGCGGCCGCGTAACGGCAGGCACGCTGGTCACTGAGCAGTACCTGCTCGATCTGGAACGGGAGGCGTTTCTCTCCCTCTGCGGCGAACGCAAGACACAGGAGCGCATCGCCTTCACGCTGAAAACCGGCAAGCCGCTGCGGAACTAGGACTGAAGTCGAAGTATTGTGGGACTATGACGAGCAAGGGGGGGCTTCCATGGATCGCGAGGACGGTGCGCAAGCGGCCAGACGGATGAGCCAAGCTGCATTGACGGAAGGCTACCGACAGATGGCAGATGACACTGAGCACGAAATGGAAGCCGAAGAATGGGCGGAAGCAATGATTGGGGACGCCTTCAGAGGAAAATGGAATGTTCTGTGAAACCTCGTTTCGGCCACTGATTTGTTCCGATGAACTTGAGTTCGACAAATGCTTAGCACTGATTTGAAAAGACCGGGAACTCTGTGGGGCATTCTGCTCTGCGTCGGTGCGCTGCTCCCAGCCCAACCCGCGAAACCGTTGTCCCCGCAATTGAATGAGTCCGGCCAGATCGTAGTTGACGGCCGCTCCACCCCTTACCTCATTCGCCATCTCCCAGTCAGCTCATTTCCCGATCTGCCCGCTTCGGTCGCGGATTTGCTCAACCAACGCGGCTGTCTCATCCCACAAACCTACGAAGCCCACCAACCGGAGAATGTGATTCACGCGGGGTTCGAGCGTGCGGAGTCCCTCGACTGGGCGGTTCTCTGCTCGGCGCAGGGAACGGTCTCACTGCTGGTCTTCTTCTCGAGCGCGCCCGGCAAGCCTTTCCTGCTGGCCTCTGCGCCGGAGACCCAGCGCTTGCAGTCCCACCCCTCAACCGGTGTTCTCGGCTTCAACTGGGGCATCGACCCCGCGTCGCCGCAGCAAATCCACGAAGCCCAGATCGGCCTTGCGCCTCGTCCGGCAAAGCTGGACCACGACGCTCTGGCCGATTCGGTCGTCGATCACAAAACCATCTACCGCTTTTACGCAAAGAGTGCCTGGATTGTGCTGGAAATGCCGTAGCAACCGCCTGTTGTATGAATGCGATGGGTGCCCCATCCTCGCCACGTTTTTGTTTTTGGGGCTAGGGTGGGTTCAGATGATCCCACCGCCCTGATCCTCAAGGAGCCTGCACCATGCCGGAAGCCGTTCTCGTCAGTGCCGTTCGCACCCCCATTGGCCGTGCCCCCAAGGGCGCTCTTTCCACCAGCCGCCCTGACGACCTCGCCGCAATTGCGATCAACGGAGCATTGGAAAAGGTCCCTGCCCTGAACAAGGCCGAAGTCGAGGACGTGATCCTCGGCTGCGCCCAGCCGGAGGGCGAACAGGGCTGGGACGTGGCCCGCTGGGCCGTTCTGCGCGCCGGGCTTCCGGTCGATGTTCCCGGCGTCACCGTCAACCGGCTTTGCTCTTCCGGCCTTGAGGCCATCGCGCTGGCCGACCTGCGCATCCGCGGCGGCGGCGAACGCGTAGTGATAGCCGGCGGAACCGAGACCATGAGCCTGCTCCCGTTTGGCGGCCTCAAGCCCAGCCCCAACCCGTACATGGCTGAACACTACCCCGCATCGTTGCTGACCATGGGCCTCACCGCCGAGCGCGTCGCCCGGCACTATGCCGTTTCAAGAGAAGACCAGGACGCCTTTTCGCTTGCCAGTCACCGGAAAGCCATCGCCGCACAGGCTGCCGGACGCTTCACCGACGAATTGATTCCGGTTACGGTCACAACTGCGGTTCCCGGCACAAAGGCCGGCAAGATTGTCGTCACGGAAGCGATCTTTTCCGCCGACGAAGGCCCGCGCGCCGACACCTCCGCCGAAGCCCTTGGCAAGCTCAAGCCCGCATTCTCCGCGCAGGGGTCGGTGACCGCCGGCAACTCCTCGCAAACCTCCGACGGAGCCGCCGCGACCGTTCTCATGGACTCGGCCCGCGCGCAGGAACTGGGCATCCAGCCGCTTGGCCGCCTGGTGGCCTACGCCGCCACCGGCTGCCTGCCGGAAGAGATGGGCATGGGCCCCGTGACCGCGATCCCCAGGGCGCTGAAGAAGGCCGGCCTG
Organism: Acidobacteriaceae bacterium; assembly: GCA_003166055.1. The sequence continues at coordinate 2,661 of PMWR01000587.1, read as the reverse complement.
ACGATAGACCAGATCGGCCTCATCGAACTGAACGAAGCCTTTGCCGCGCAGGTGCTGGCCGTGCTCCGGGAATTGGCCCGCAACGGCTTCGAGATCGATCCGGAGCGTGTCAATGTGAATGGAGGCGCCATCGCCCTCGGCCACCCGCTGGGCTGCACCGGCGCCAAGCTGACGGCAACGCTGCTCCACGAAATGCGTCGCCGCCAGGTCCGCTACGGAATGGTCACCATGTGCGTCGGCGGCGGCATGGGGGCGGCTGCAATCTTTGAACTGCTATCGTAACTGCCTCGCTTTCAAGGTTTTTGATTGACTTTGCGCATCTCCCTGCCTACCATGAGGGCCAAATCAATCCATCTTGAAAGCCGGTAAGCTATGCAATCCTGCATCAAGTCCTTCAGGCTGTTGGCTGCTCTTGCTCTGTTCTGCCCGCTTGCAGCCTCGGCACAATTCGTGGCCGACCCAACTGGCGGCGCCGCGGGTTGCGCCTGTTGCGGCACGTTCTTTTTCATTCCAATCATTTTTCTGGCGATTAGCGTCGCCCTGCTGGTTTGGGTGGCTCGCGATGCCAAAGCGCGCGGGATGGACAGCGCGGTTCTGTGGATGCTGCTGGTCTTTTTCCTGAATGTTCTGGGCCTGGTGATCTATCTGCTTGCCAGGCCGCAAGGGATCACGGTGCCGTGCCCTAACTGCGGCAACAGCCGCTTGCAGGCGAGCGTGAGATGCCCACATTGCGGAATCGGCTCTTAAGGCCTGAAATCTGGCTGGCAGCTCTTCTGGTGCTGGCACTTCTTGCCGGGGCGGATGCGATGCGTCCGCCCCGGAACCAGGCTAGCGTGCGCCTGTTTGCCGCTTCCGTCCAGGGCTATCATCGCTATCTTCATCCGCTGACGGGCCGGTTCATCCGCTGCCGCTATACGCCAACCTGCTCAGAGTATGCCGTTGAGGCGGTGCGCAAATACGGCATCGCCAAAGGGGGATGGATGGGAGCGCGCCGCGTCCTCTCCTGCCGGTCCAGCGTAAAGATGGGAACTTTCGATCCTGTACCATAGAGATCCACGGATGGTTTTGCGACAGAAAACAGAAACGGCCAGGATCGCTCCCAGCCGCTGTTTTTCTAGTCCCTATTCCCTGGTCCCTAAGTCCCTGCCTTTACGCCTTGGCCAGAACCAGCGCCTTCAACCGCGCGTTCAGCCGGCTCTTGTAGCGGGAAACGGTGTTGTCGTGCAGGATGCCCTTCTGCACGCTCTTGTCNNAGAACGCCCTTCTGGACGCTCTTGTCGAGGGTGGAGACGGTCTCACGATACTGCGTCTGGGCTTCCTTCACGTCGCCCTTGACGAGAGCCTCACGCAGAGCCCGCAGGCTGGTGCGCACGCGGCTGCGGTTGGCGCGGTTCACTTCAGTGCGTGTCACGGTTTGGCGGGCGCGCTTCAGCGACGATACATGGTTTGCCATTGTTGTTCCTTAATCTCTCAAGATGATGCGGGCCAGAATGCAACCACAGCCGCATCCCTCGCAATTTCTTAGTCTACGGGAAACCGGGCGGCGGGTCAATGCTGCGCTTGCTGATCGGCACTGGGCCGCGCGCCTATTGCTTTGTCGATAGTCGCCCATTTCGGGTCAGGGGTACCTGCCTAGGCACAGGTCGAATGGAAATTCATCTTGCGGTGTATTGACGCCGGACAGCATAGGCGCTACTCTCAAGCCCAGATACCCGATTTGGTCGCCAACGCCATCCCGCGGTTTCGCCACTCAGCCCAGAGCTTCGGCTCGGCCCTCCCTCGCGCCTCCCGGTTACCTCCGACTCCCAACGTACCTTTGCATTTCTCCGGGCATCCCGCATCCCTGAATTCGACTCTATTCAGCAGCATGGTTGTGCTCAAACCATCCCAGTTAGCCGATAACCTTCCCCTATACACCCCGGTTGCGGTTCCATCTTTATCGAGCCGCTGCCGGATTCCATTCACCCGTCAACGCCGCACTGGAGGCCAACGAATCCTTTGAAGATCGCTCTGGAGATCACGCCCAACCTTGAGCCCTTGTTCGGGACTCGCGATGAGAATCTCAGGCTGATGGAAGACAAACTCGGTGTCCGGATCGATCTTCGCTCCGATGCCGTGCATGTAGAGGGCAACGACGACGGCGTCTCAAGAGTCAAGCGCGTATTTGAGGATTTCGAAGCGCTGCGCCGCCAGGGCATCAACCCGCATAATGGCGAACTCAACGGGATGCTGCGCCTGGTCGTAGCCGATCCGGCTACCACGCTGCGCTCGCTGGCCGACAGCGGCAAGCAGCGCTCGGCCGGCGTCAAGCGCACCGTCCAGCCGCGCTCCATCAATCAGCGCAAATACGTCGAGGCCATTGAGCAGAATGACATGACCTTTGGCGTAGGCCCGGCCGGCACCGGCAAAACCTACCTCGCCGTGGCCATGGCCGTCGCCGCCATGAATGCGAAAAAAGTCAGTCGCATCGTCCTCGTCCGTCCCGCGGTCGAGGCCGGCGAAAAGCTCGGCTTCCTTCCCGGCAGCCTCCAGGAAAAGGTTGACCCCTATCTGCGCCCGCTCTACGACGCGCTCTACGACCTGCTTGAGCCGGAGAAGGTCGACAAGATGCTGGAGAAGAATGTCATCGAGGTTGCGCCGCTCGCCTTCATGCGCGGCCGC
>PMWR01000506.1 GCA_003166055.1 Acidobacteriaceae bacterium | reverse complement strand
GAGGGCGGCGTGTTCCAGAACCCATGTGTCCTTGTGGAAAAGGAAGACGGCGTGGAGGCCTGCGGCAAGGGCGGGATTGATGTCGCTCTTGATGCTATTGCCGATCATCCAGCTTGTGTGCGGAGTGAGCTCGTGGCGGGCGATGACGGCGCGATAGGTTGCAGGGTCTTTTTCAGCGACGATTTCGACGGCGGAGAAGTGCGGAGCGAGACCGGAGCGGGCGAGCTTGTCGGCCTGCTCGGCCTGATCGCCTTTGGTCATGAGGATGAGGCGGTGGCGCGTGGAAAGGTCGGCCAGCGTTTCGGCGACGCCGGGGAGCAACTCGATCTCTTGTTCGGCGATGGAACGGGCGAAGCTGCGCACGCGCTTGATGTTGTGTTCCGTGACCGGCCCGGGGCTGAGACGCTCATAGGTGGCGACAAGCGAGCGCGTGAAGCTGGTGAGGCCGTAGCCGTGGGCGAGGATGGTNNTCGTCGGCGTCGATGAGCAGGGTTTGGCCGGGAGGGAATTGGGGCATGGGATTAATGGTATCGAACCGGTGTGGATGAAGTGCAACCGCAGGTCCCCTTCGGCTGCGCTCAGGGCAGGCTTTCGACTCGCTGCGCTCGCTCAGGATGACAATCGGTTTTTTGATGCTCGGGATGAAGGAGACCTGTTGAGCTTTGTGCTTTCCCACCCATTCCGCAGAAAAACTGGAATGGAGTTGGCATTAGGCCCGATACCCACTCATCACGATCATGCNNGTGTAGGAGTGCTTGCCGGCGGTGATGATGATCTTCATGGTTCCGCTGATGCCGGCGAGTTCGCCTGTGCCGGAGCCGGGAACGACGGTGACCTCAAGCAGAAATGTTCCCTGGTTCATTGAGCCATTGTGCTGCAGGGCAAATGAGCCGGTGTGGCCGTGAAGGGTTCCGGTGATGCGTTCGATGGCTACGTAGCCGGCGGTGCCTTTTGCAGGATCCCCTGCGCCGAGCATCTCGCCCTTGCTGGTGCCTTCGAGGTCACCGTGGATTTGCTTATCGAGCGCAAAACGGCCGATGGAGGCGCCAGTGGTGGCGTCGTCCGCGGGGAGCGGCGTGGTCTTGACATCGAAGGTTCCTTCCGCGTGGCGGGTCATGACGGGGTCCTTTCTGAGCAGCTTTGATGGTGGTCCCTGAGCTTGTGCCTGCGCTGCGAATCCAAGACAAAGCACGAGGCCAAAATTCAGGAGAAAACGCAGAGAGACAGCAGAGCGTTTATCACGACGAATGTTCGATGGATACTTCATCATTTTCTTTTTACAGGCTTGGAATTCAGCAGTCACACTGAATTGTACAGAATGATCCGCGGCTTCCCACCCATTCCGCAGAAAGAAGCGGAATGGATGGGGCACCGAAGATTTGTTCGTTCGCTACGAAGCTACGGCTTTGGTTGTGCGGCGAGCCACTTGTCGAGATTCGGCTGCTGGAGCGAGCGGAGTTCGATGCAGCCGTTGATGTGTTCGATGGCGTGCTTGAGCGTGCGCTCTGCCGCGGGCACCTTGTGTGTTGCGAAAAAGGCTGTCACGTCGTCGCGCGCTTCGACGGAACAGAACGCGCCGGTGGAACCAACCAATGCACTGCCCATTTCCGGAGTCAAAAGTGTCTTCACGGTGCTCCAGTGGCTCTTGACATACTTCCATGCAATGTCGCGGGTTGCGTCGATCTGCAAGGCGATGGCGAACTGAATGAGAGCGTCCTGGTTACGCACTTTGTCTGAAGCCGCGTAGTCGAGCGAACGCTGGACGAGGGCGGGATCTTCAAACTCAGGAAGCAGGCGAAGCGAGCCCTCCTGGATTTCAGGATTGGTTGAGGTTTCAGCGATCTTCTGCAATTGGTCAAAGAGCGCGGCGTCGCCGTTGCGGGCGGCGACGGCAAGCGCAGTCTGGCCCAGCGTCGGGTCGACGGAGGCCGGGTCGGCCAAGTACATTTCCGTGATCTGCCGGGCCTGGGCGAGCACTGCGCGGTCTTTGCCGTAGTATCCGAGAAGCTCGAACAGGTGCGCGCGCAGGTCTATTGTGTTGGGCGAATCGCCTGGTGAGGGGGTCCCAAGTTTCGCATATTCCGGAGCAAAGGTCGAGCGAATCCAGGCGGCAAGCGCGGCTTTTTCCTCCGATGTCCCGGCCACTCGATCGTAGATTGCGTCGACACCGCCGATGGCGTTGCTCAGCACTTCAGCGTTGGGGTCAGATTTGAGCGCGGTGGCCAGGTCGAGATAGCTGCCGACCGGAGCCTTGTTGGAACGAACCTGCGCCCACTCGTCTCCGATGAGACTAATGCGCTCTGTGGGAGCAAGGCCGGTTTCGATATTGGCCACGAGGGTCGCGTAGACGCTGGGCGGATAGGCGGTGCGGTAGTAGCCTTTGCCTCCTGCGTTGGCGAAGAAGAGACCGGAGGTTGGAGTTTTCAGAGTGGAGTCGACGGGCTTGAGGACTTCGCACCGCTGCGTGTCCATACCTGATTTAAAACAGACTGGAATGGTCCATTTCTGCGAGGGGTCGGGCTCGATGCTGGGGCTGAGGAAGAAGCGTTTTTGGATGACGGAGACTTTGCCGCCGGCCAGTTCACCGAAGGTGAGAATGGGTTCGCCGGGCTGAGCTACAAACGACTCCATAATCTTGTCCACGGGCTTGTGGCTTGTGGCAGTCTGTGCGTTCCAAAAATCTTCCGCAGTCGCATTGGAATAAAGGTGCGCAGAGAGATACGCGTGCACGCCCTTGCGGAATGTCTCAGGGCCGAGGTAATTCTCAACGGTCAGCAGCACGTCGCTTGCTTTGCCGTAGGAGATGCCGTCGAACATTTCTTCGATCTCGTCGCGGGTTTCCGCTTTGGCGCGAATAGCGCGCGTGGTGGGTGCGGCGTCGAGGCCGAGGGTCTGATCTTCGCCGCTGGCCACCATCTGGTCGATGTTCCACTCCGGGTGCATGGCGGCGACGGGCTTGTTTTCCATCCAGGTGGCAAAGCCTTCGTTGAGCCAGATGTTATCCCACCACTTCATGGTCACCAGGTCGCCGAACCATTGGTGCGCCATCTCATGCGCGATGACCAGGGCTACTTCGCGTTTGGCATCGACGGAGGCATTTTTCGGGTCGAGGAGCATGTCGGTTTCGCGATAGGTGATGGCCCCGAAGTTCTCCATGGCGCCGGCTTCGAAGTCGGGCAGCGCGATCAGGTCGAGTTTCTTGAGGGGGTAGGGAATGCCGAAGTAGGTGTTGTAGTAGTGGAGCACGTACTTGGCAACTTCTACCGAATAAGGCGTGAGCGCGACTTTGTCGGGCGTTGCGCAGCCGCGGATCTGAACGCCATCCGATTCGCCGGAGGTGCACTGGAAATCGCCAACCAGGAAGGCGACGAGGTAGGTGGACATCCTGGGCGTGGTGAAGAACTTGAGCGTGTGCTTGCCGGCAGTGGGGCCGGGCGTGTCCGACTCGATGGGGCTGTTGGAGATGGCCGTGTCGCCTTTGTCGACGATGAGCGTGACGTCATAGGTGGCTTTAAAGGCAGGCTCGTCGAATGAAGGGAAGGCGCGGCGCGCATCGGTGGATTCGAACTGCGTAACGGCGTAGTTGCGGCGTGCGGTTTTAGAGAGATAGAAGCCGCGCAGTTCATTGTTGAGGATGCCGGTATAGGCGATGGAGAGCGTGGCTTTGCCGGCTGCAAGCTTGTTGGGGAAGGTGAAGGTGGCCTGCTCCTTGTTCTTCTCCTCGCTGATGGTTGCCGTCTGCTGCTTGCCTTCGGCGCTGACCGTGACGGATTGGAAGGCGATTTGGACGGCATTGAGCGTGATGTGGTCGGTGGGCTCGGCGAGAGTGACGTCGATGGATTCAACACCGGTGAATGTCGCAGCCGTGAGGTTGGGCGTGAGGGTGAGAGTGTAGTGGTCGGGGCGGACTGTGTCAGGGAGGCGTTGAGCGAAGGCGGACGCTGGAACCAGGGAGAGAACTACGGCTGCGGCGCAAAGAATGGTGCGAGAAAAGGGAGAGGAACAACGAAACTTCATGAACACCTCGTGTGGGGGGGATTTATTCGTTGGCCGAGTGCTTTCTCGCGAGCAGCGAATCAAGGAACAAGAGGCAGGCTCCGGTAACGATGGAGGAGTCGGCCAGGTTGAAGTCGGGCCAATGGTAGGTAAAGATGTGGACCTCGATAAAGTCGACGACCGAGCCGTAGAGGATGCGGTCGTGGAGGTTGCCGAGTGCTCCGCCCAGGACAAGGGCGAGGGCGACCGTGATGAGGGAGAAACGGTTGCCCATGCGCACCAGCACGATCAAAACAACGAGCGCCAGGATGGAGCCGAAGGTGGCCAGGGCCCAGCGCACGACATGGGGAGACGCGGACTCAGCGAAAAGGGAGAAGGCAGCGCCGTCGTTGGTCCAATGGCTGATGGCGAGGACGTGGGGAATGATTGGCTTGGAGCTGTAAAGACGGATGTGGGCGGCGACCCAGGTCTTTGTGAGCCGGTCGGCGAGGAAGACCAGCGCGGAGATTAGTAATAGCCAGGGTAGACGGCGGGGGAATCGAAAACTCACTGGGCGGACTCCCCTGATTCGGATTGTGGTGGGGCGATGCCCATCTCTTTGAGGGCGGATTGGCAGCGGGTGCAGACGTTTTCCCAGATGCCGTAGGCGGAGACTTCGGGCATGAAGTTCCAGCAGCGGGCGCATTTGTGGCCGCTGGCGGGAAGGACAGCCATCTCAGAACTTGTACCTTCAAATATCTGGACCTCGGAGACGTTGAGAATCTCCTTCAGACCCGCAAAGTGTCGCTTGAGCAAGTCGAATAACTTACCGGGCGCGGTGATTTTGAGTTGCGCCTCAAGCCCCTTGCCGATCAGTTTTGCCTGGCGCTCGTTCTCAAGCAACACCAAGGCCGCATCACGTACTACGAAGAGCTGCTTCCATTCTTCGAGCAGCTTNNTGCCAGAGGACCGTTTGGGCGGAGCGGCGCGCAAGGCTCGTCGGCGCGAAGGTGTACATGCGGTCCTTGAGCACATCGATGTAGAAGCTGCTCAGGTCTACTACTGCGAAGTCGTTGACGGCGTGATAGACGCGATGGAACTCGAAGGCGGCATACCAGGCGCGCACTTTCTCAGTCAGCTCGCGGGTGCGGGCGAGCATGTAGCGATCGAGCGGCAACAGTTCCGACTCGGGCACGCGGTCGCGGACGGGATCGAAGCCGTTGAGGTTGCCGAGCAGAATCTTGAAGGTGTTGCGCAGTTTGCGATAGATGTCGGCGCAGCGCTGCATGAGGTTTTCGC
>PMWR01000455.1 GCA_003166055.1 Acidobacteriaceae bacterium | reverse complement strand
TTAGGCTTGCCCCCAACCCCGTTTTCGGCGATACTTAATTGTTGTGTCTTGTGTGGCTGGGCGTAGCCGTCTGGCCGTGATTTTGAGCTAGTGCGCCCAGCAATTCCCGCCGCCAGCCGAAAAACCCTAAAGACATCGCAACAGAGCACTGGATTTTGAAAGGAACCGTATCGCCGTGGTGATGATTCGTTTGGCGCGTTTTGGCGCCCGCAAGCAACCCTACTACCGCATTGTGGCCATTGAGAAGGACCGCGCCCGCAACGGCCGCTCCATCGAAGTTGTCGGCACCTACAACCCCCGCACCAACCCGGCCACGGTCGACCTGAAGCACGAGCGCATCGCCTACTGGCGCAGCGTCGGCGCGCAATTCTCCACCATCGTCGAGAAGCTGGTAGCCAAGAACCCCGCCCCCGCCGCGGTTGAAGCCCCCGTCGAAGCCTGATTTCCTCCACCTCTCCCCTCAGAAGGACTATTCAGGGCGGAAAGGTTTCCGGGCCTGAAGCCAACACACTTGCTGACGGCAGCGGGTTTGTGCTGATACTATTCAGCGCACCGAATCAGGGTGTTCATCTTGGGGTCGCTAATTCCTGGGACCCTTCCGGTCAGAGGCACGAACATGACCCAACACGATATGGTCGAAGTGGAAGAGTTGGTCCGCGAAATCGCACGGGCCTTGGTGGATGAACCGGCAGCCGTGCAAGTCGAGTCCGTTGGCCGCGACGAAAGCACGGTCCTCAAACTCCGCGTTGCCCCTCAGGACGTGGGCAAAGTCATCGGCAAGCAAGGGCGCACCGCTCGTTCCGTGCGCACCATCCTGGGCGCCGTCAGCATGAAGCTGCATCACCGCTACACGCTCGACATCCTGGAAGAAGACGACGAGGGTTAACGTGACCGCTGAACCTCCGGCTGGCCACGCGTGGCGGACAGGACAGCGGAAATGACTCCCCAGGAAGCCTCCACTGAATGGGCATGGCTGGCCCGCATTCGCCGCCCTCAGGGCCGCAAAGGCGAGGTCTTCGCCGACATCCTCACCGATTTCCCTGAAAAATTCACCGAGCGCCGCCGCCTCTGGCTGCTGTCCGAGTCTGTCCCTCCACGCCTTCCCGCGCCCCCGCGTGAAGTCGAAGTTATCGCCCACTGGCTACACAAAGGCGGCATAGTTCTTCACTTTTCCGGCATTGACTCCATCACCGTTGCCGAAACCCTCAAAGGCATGGTCGTCGCCATCCCTCAGTCAGACCGCGCCCCGCTCGCCGACGACGAAGTCTATATCGCCGACCTCATCGGTTGCACCCTCATCGATGTGTCCGGTCCATCTCCCGTCTCAATTGGCCAGATCGAAGACGTCGACCGCACCGCCGGCCCCGTAGCTCTGCTCGTCGTGAACACCCCCGGATCTGCGGAAGAAATCCTCATCCCCTTAGCCAAAAGCTACCTCCGCAAAATCGACCTCGCCGCCAAACGAGTAGAAATGGCCCTCCCCGAAGGGCTTGTGGAAATCAACCAGCCCGGCAAGGAATGAACCGGGTGGCTCGAAGTTTATGAATTTCTAGGTGTTTGCGAAGCGTCGGCATTGATCCGGATTTAGCCGCGGGCCCTTCGCAAACGACCCAGAAAAATAGCCCGAAAAACTTCCCGCACTTTTGCCGATAATTAACCCCATTTGGCGCACAATCATCTCATAACACCACATAAAAACCCTGGGCCTCCGGGTGATCGCCCGTAACCCCTTTGCTGTCTATTCTCTGCAAAGAACTCTATTGTAATCATCCGCTTACAACGAAGCCCATGCCCTATCCCATTGAAAAACAAGGTGCTTCCTTGCAGAGACGGGGGGGAGGGTATCCCGCCATCACCATTCACGGGATACGGACCAGGGACCGGCCCAGGCCACAGGTCTTCGTCATGTGGATGGAAGAAGAGGCGACAGGTCGCAAGAGCTGGAAAGGGTATGTCTATCCAGGAACCGCTCTATTGCAGGCCCAGCGGCCTCCAATTCCCGTTCTCCTTCAGCGCCAGTTGCACCGGCCGCGGCGGCCCCTTCGGCGGAACAGTCACCTCAACCCACAGTTCCTGCCCCATCTTCACCGGCGTAGGGCTCACCGCATGTTCCGCAATATAGAAATCGACCGGCTCTTCCAGCCGCAGGTTCTCGCAGGACGACCCCGGCGACGCCATTACCCGCTGCCCCGCCGAATCGTCCTTCCACTCCGGCAGCCGTATCGCCTTCAGCGTGTTCCCCTCAACCTTCAGCTCGGCGGGAAACTCAAACTGCCCCGGCGCGTTGATCGAGAATTGCGTCCCCGTCGGCACTCCATTCTTATCGTGCGGCATCCTGGCCTGCTTCGCCGACGGCAGCGTGCTCTGGCACCCGTCCACCACCAGTTGCACGCTCAAATACCGCCCCCGCATCACCATCTCGGGATCGTAGGCCACCGTCCGCGTCCAAACCCGCGGGCATTTCCACCGCTGATAGAGATACTTCGCCGCAATCGACGACACCAGCGCCAGTTGAATCACCACCAGCGCCACCGAAGCTCCGGACAAGGTCGCTTTCCCCAGCTTCATTCCGCCTCCTCAACAGCAACGGCGTTCCCCATCCGCCCAATCAACCCGCGCCGCATTTTTTCCAGAGCCCATCCGCCGGCCAGAAACAGAATGCCCAGCCCGATCAGCCCCAGCGCCCGCCCCACCTTGTCAAAAATGTCGCTGAAGTAGAACCACCCCACCGCAATCGCAAACCCCACAATCCCCAGGTTCACCAGCGCCCGAGAAGCCTGCCGCACGCCCCACCAGATGATGAACACGCAGAACGCCGCCACCAGCCCATGCGCCAGCAGATTCGGCACAGTATAGGTGTACGAGTTGTGGTACTTTCCATAGTCGTAGTGCTGTGTCACGAGTCGCACGCACCAAGGCAGCGCCACAGAAAACCCAATCGCCACCGCCACCGGTGCCAGGCTCTTGCGTAGTTTGATCAACGCAATCAGCAGCGGCAATACGCAAAAGTCAATCCATCCCCACACCTGCGTCGAAAAGGGCAAAAATGTCTGCATACCAAACCACGACCGCCAGCTCTCCAGCGTGATGATCACCCCAACCAGACAGCCGACCGCCGCCACGGCGAAGAGAATACCTTGCGTGACTTTGCGCTTCGAGCCAAGAAACACCGTCAGGTAAAGAACCGCCCACACAATCAGGAACCGCCCCAGAAACACGTCCTGCCCGATGTGCCTCTGCGTGGCGAAGCAAAGCTCGCAGAAGATCCACGTCGGAAACAGCAGCAGCGTCAGCGTCTGCTGCGCCTCATCCTGCAACAGCGCCCACCCCGCCAGCGCCGCAATGGCCCACAGCAGAATCGCCGCCGGCCAGTGCTCCTGGATATTGAAGATCTGCCCCACCAGCGCAATCGCCGCCCCGGTGGCAACGGTGCCCACCGCGTGCAGCGCCGTCGACAACCCGTGGTAGCTCGATCGCGCAAACCCTCCGCCAAGATGGAAGACGGCCACCATGGCCATCACGAGGGCGTAGCGCGCGCCGGGCCCCATATCGTCCCAGTGCGCTGAAACAAACAGCACCACCCCGCAGGCCAGCAGGATGGCCCCCAGAATCAGCGCCACCAGCCCCTGCCAACGCAACCCCGCGGGCCGGGTATGCTCCTGTTCGTACGCGCGGATGCGGCCCGCTGCCTCCGCATCCAGGACACCGGCCGTTTGCCAGCGTTTCAGCAGTGATTCAAAGTCAGCCATGGCGGTTGGCACACATTAAAGCACAATCCGTGAGAACGCGCCGTGCGCAAACTCCGTGCCGAGACAAGAGGCGGGTGCCCCATCCTTCGCTTTTTTTCTGGCGAAGGGTGGGAAGTGGAGAAGCCAGTGCGAGCCTCCCGCGAGCGTCCGCCCCACCGCAGGTGGCTATATCATTGGTCTGTATGCGCTTCGAGATCGTCACCATCTTCCCCGGCTTCTTCGCGAGTATCTTTGAGAACGGCATCCTGCGCCGTGCGCTCGCCGAGGGCCTCGTCGAGGTGGGCATCCACGATCTGCGCGCATTCACCCACGACCGCCATCGCACGGTCGACGACCGTCCCTTCGGCGGGGGCGAAGGCATGGTGCTAAAACCCGAGCCCATTGCCGCAGCCCTGGCCTCCATCGGAGTCGAACCTAAGTTCACCGAGGCGTCGCAAGAAAACTCCGCGCGTCCGACCGTCATCTTGCTCAGCGCGCAGGGCCGTCCCTTCACCCAATCCCTGGCCCGCGAAATCGCCTCCCTCGACCGCGTCGTTCTCCTCTGCGGCCGCTATGAGGGCGTTGACGAGCGCATCAACCAGCTCTACTGCGACATGGAGTTTTCCATCGGCGACTACGTCCTCAGCGGAGGCGAACTGGCTGCCGCGGTGGTGATCGACGCCGCCATGCGCCTGCTGCCCGGCGTTCTGGGCAACGAGGCCAGCAGCGAATTTGAAAGCTTCGGCGTCCCCGACGCCGACATCGCCACTGAAGTTGAAGGCGTTCCCCGCTCCCAGCATGGAGCCGGCGGCCTGCTCGACTATCCCCACTACACCCGCCCCGCCGAATTTGCCGGACTCAAGGTCCCCGAACCGCTCCTCAACGGCGACCACCAGGCCATCCGCCGCTGGCGCCGCGAGCAGCAATTGCGCAAAACCCTCGCCAACCGCCCCGACCTGCTGGAACACGCCAAGCAAGCCGGCGCTCTAAGCCGCAAAGATCTGGAGTTCCTGGAGCAAATCCAGCAAGTGCACCCGCAGGCTTGAGTTTTCAGCAATTCCAAGAACAAAAAGCTGTCATCCTGAGC
>PMWR01000361.1 GCA_003166055.1 Acidobacteriaceae bacterium | reverse complement strand
GTTTCCATTCCCCTTCGTGTTGAGGATGGCTGGCATGGCGCGTTGATGGTATATGCCGCAACCCCTTACGCATTTGAAGCGCCGGCGATCGAGGTGCTCCAGCACCTTGCGGAACAGACTGCCCGCGCTGTGCATGCGCTCGATCAGGGGTTTGCTCTGCAGGCAGGGAAGGTCGACTTGGCCAATCTGCAAAGGAAGTTAACCGAGGCATTNNGTGGCGGATATCGCAGTCGCAATTGGCAAGGAAATGAGCTGGCCAGAGGAGCGATTGCATGGATTGTATGTGGCGGCACAGGTCCACGATATCGGGAAGATTTCAATTCCCGCCGAGATCCTGACCAAGCCAACCGCTCTAACCGCGGGAGAATTGGGCTTGATTCACGAGCACCCGGAGACTGGCTACACCATTCTGAAGGACATACCGTTTTCGTGGCCTGTTGCCGAAATCGTGCGCCAGCATCATGAAAGGCTGGACGGNNATGGGCTCCCATCGGCCGTATCGGCCGGCAGCCAAGATGCAGGTCGTATTGAAGCAAATTGAAAGCGAGGCCGGAATCAAGCTGGATGCGGAGGCCGTCCGGGTCTGCGCGGCCCTGTTCCGCGAAAAGCGGCTGGTTCTGTCGACCCTGAATCGGCCTTGAGCCTGCTGCAACGGCAGGGGTCCCACTCATCGCGGTACCAGGGCTGTGCCCCGTCGGGGTACCCTCTGGGTCGGCGGCTTTATGCGATGAGCGGGTCTTCGCAACCCCGTCGCGAACCCCACCCACCGTGGAGAGCCTGCCCTGAGCCTGTCGAAGGGTCTGGATTCTCAGACCTGGGATGGCACGCATCAACGCCGTTTGGGGCGTCCAACCCTCCCGCAATCCGCCCGCTGTTCCCTTTCAAGCAACACTCCTTGAGACCCTTCTGCCTGCTCAAACGTCAAATACCAAGCGCAATCCTCGTCGTCACAGTCTTTTTCATAACGCTTCCACGGCCTCCAGCCCCATTGCAAGGTCCGAAGGTCGGCGTTTTCCCCGCAAGGGAATCCGCTCACCGGCTTTCGGCAGTCTCTCCAGGGACTCGGGGATCGTTTTTGGAACGCCGCTTGGAACCGGGCAAGACAAAATTGCGTACACTAATCCTGGGGAGACCTGGAGCACGAACCGCACATGAAAAAGATTCTGTTAATCGTCCTTATCGTACTGGTCGTCGCAGGCCTTGTGACTGGCTTCATCGTCAGGCAGCAGTCGGGTTATACCAAGGTGCTGACCGCCAAGATCGTCAAGCAGGATCTGTCCACCGTCGTCAGCGGCACCGGCCAGATCAAAGCCAAGTACTACGTCAATCTCGGCGCCACGGCCATGGGCCGCATCACCCACCTCTACGTCAAGGAAGGCGAGAAGGTCAAGAAGGGTGAAGTCGTCGCTACCATCGAGCACGTCCAGCAGGAAGCCAGCGTCGAGGGCCAGGCAGCAGCCATTTCCGCAGCCAAAACCGACATTGCCTCCTATATTGCCGCGGAAAAAACCGCTGAGGCCAACCTGGAGCACGCCAAAGCCGACCTCGAACAGAAAAAGCTCGATTGGGACCGCGCCCAGGCCCTCTACAAAGACGGCATCCTGGCCAAGCAGGACTTCGACGCCAAAAAGGCAGCCTATGACCTGGATGTGGCCTCCGTTGCCCAGGCTCTAGCTGGCGTAAACCAGGCCAAGGCCAACACCGACTCGGCGCGCGGCCACATGCAGACCCAGCAGGCGATGCTGCGCGGCGACCAGAACGCCCTCGACCTTACCCAGGCCATCGCACCCTTTGACGGCGTCGTGACCAACGAGCCGGTGCGCGAGGGTGAAACCGTGGTCCTGGGCATCCAGAACACCGAAGGCTCCACCATCATGACCATCGCCGACATGAGCGTGGTCACCGCCGAAGTCAAGGTCGACGAGACCGACATCGTCAACATCCAGATGGGACAGCCCGCCGAAGTCACCGTCGACGCCATCCCCAACAAGGTCTTCAAAGGCCACGTCACCCTGGTTGGCGATCAGGCGCTGCTGCGCTCCACAGGCATGGCCACCTCGCAATCCACCACCGGCACTGAAGAGGCCAAGGACTTCAAGGTCGTCGTCACCCTCGACAACCCCTCCGACGAACTCCGCCCCGGCCTTTCCACCACCGCCAAAATCACCACCGCGCACAAGACCAACGTGCTCTCGCTGCCCATCCAGGCCCTGACCATGCACAACCCCGACGACGACAAGCCCAAGTCAGCCGGCGGCGTGCAGGCCGCATCCGCCACCCCGGTTGTCAAAGCCACTCCTATACAGGGCGTTTTCGTCCTCGATAAAGACAAGGCCGGCAAGCTGCGCGTCAAGTTCGTTCCCGTCACCACCGGCATCACCGGCGCCACCGACATCGAGGTCCTCTCCGGCCTCACCGAAGGGCAGGAGATCGTCACCGGCCCCTTCAAAACACTCCGCATCCTCAAAAACAACGCGCTGGTCAANNGACATGACAACCGAAGAAACTGTGCAAACCGCCGTAAAGCCCACCGGCGACGTCATCGTCGTCGAAGACCTCTGGCGCACCTACGACATGGGCTCCGAACAGCAGGTGCAGGCCCTGCGCGGCGTATCCATGAAGATCAAACACAACGAGTACGTCGCCATCATGGGCCCTTCCGGCTCCGGCAAGTCGACCCTCATGAACCTCATCGGCTGCCTCGACACCCCCTCCAAGGGCAAGTACTGGCTCAACGGCCAGCTCGTCAGCGAACTCGACGACGACCAGCTCGCCCGCATTCGCAACAAGGAAATCGGCTTCGTCTTTCAGACCTTCAACCTGCTCGCCCGCGCCAGTGCGCTCCATAACGTCGAGCTGCCCCTCATCTATAACGGAACCCCCGCCGCCGCCCGCCTCGCCCGCGCCAAGGAGTCCCTCGCCGACGTCGGCCTCGAATCGCGCATGAACCACAAACCCAACGAGCTCTCCGGCGGACAGCGCCAGCGCGTGGCCATCGCCCGCGCCCTCGTCAACCGCCCCTCCATCATCCTCGCCGACGAGCCCACCGGCAACCTCGACTCCAAAACCGGCCTCGAAATCATGGCCCTGCTCGACACCCTCCACGCCAACGGCAACACAATCGTGGTCGTCACCCACGAGCCCGACATCGCGGAATTCGCCCATCGCATCATCCACATCCGCGACGGACAGATCTTCTCCGACGAGCCTTCCAAACGCTTCCGCTAGCCCGGCTTGTCATCCTGAGCGACCGGAGCGTATCAACAAAACTGACTGTCATCCTGAGCGAAGCGAAGGACCTGCTTCTTCTTTTCGCCGCCACCGAGCCCTTCCGGTAAAACCCCCATAAATCCCTGAAGTACCCCTCCAACGCCGGAGAGATATCCTCATCTCCCCGCCTCAAGTTTTTCCCCGCCCCGTCGATAACACATTTGTTGGCCTGGTACTTCTGTCCAGGGCCAGGGAGGCGAGGCGCCTTGAGACCATTGCAGAGCACCACTCAATTCCAGTCCTACCCCCCGGTCTCCGGCCTGACCCTGGTCGACCTTGAATCGCCCCCCGGCATTCCCGCCACACAAATCGTCGGCGTCAGCGCCGTCTGGCGCAAACTTCTCATGCAGGCTGAAATGGCCGCGCCCCACCTCCAGGTCGCCGCTCTTGAGGGCGAGCCCGGCTCCGGCAAGCAGACCCTGGCCCGCTATCTCTTCAGCCGCTCCCCCCTCGCCAACACCACCTTCCAGCGCCGCGACGCCCGCGAATGGCTCGTCTCCGACGCCGATCCCGCCACCCTCGCCGGCTTCACCTACCTCGACCGCGTCGACCTGCTCGCCCCTCCCGGACAGGGCCTCCTGCTCAGCATCCTCAAAGCCCTTCAGGATCGCCCCACCGGACGCGCCGTCCTGCTCGCCTCGTCCCATGCCTCG
>PMWR01000463.1 GCA_003166055.1 Acidobacteriaceae bacterium | reverse complement strand
TGGTCAGCTTCGAAAAGACCGAAGCCAGCTATACGGCCCTGCTTCAACTCGCCGCAGCCCTGATCTGTTGGAGGCAGACTATGTCTATTTACGGATAAGTTCTAAGGGACTAGGGACTAAGGGACTAGAGGGCGCTGCCACTGCGTTTGGGTTGCAAGAATTCAGGGTTCTAAATTCTGCCGAAAGCTGAGACTTGTTGGCACCGCAGCCTTGCTCGCGCTCGATGTTGTTCTAGTCCCTAGTCCCTTAGTCCCTAAACCCTGCTTTTACGCGCTCATCAGGGCCGGGTGGCGGAGGGATTCGCTCTGGATGGCCGCGGAGTCGATTTCTTCGGCGGCCTCGGTCATGGGTACATGGGCCAGTTCCCAGGCTGAGCGGTCCTTGAGCAGGCGCGAGACCAGCGCGGTGTGCATGGCGTGCCCGGCGCGCTCGGCTACGACATGGCCCTCGATGCGGCGGCCGGCCAGGGCCAGATCGCCGATCAGGTCCAGAACCTTGTGGCGCACATACTCATCGTCAAAGCGCAGGGGTCCGTTCTCCGGGCCGTTGGGGGTGAGAATGATGGCACTTTCCGGACCTGCGCCGCGGATGAGGCCCATATCGCGCAACTTTGTTTCATCAGCCTTGTAGCCGAAGGTGCGGGCCGGGGCGATGAGGGTGCCGTAGGTCTCGGCGGCGAGGTCAATGCAGGCTTTCTGATGCCCGATGGGGGCGGGAAAGTCGATGGCGTAGTCGATCTTGTAGCCGGAGCCGGGATAGACGCCGATAAACTTGTCGCCCTCGCGCACCTCAATGGGGCGCAGTACGCGGATGGTCTCGCGGCGGCGGCGCTGGGTGCGGATGCCGCCCGAGAGAAAGGCCCGCACATAGGGCTCGGCGCTTCCATCCAGAATCGGCAACTCCAGGTTATCCAGCTCCACGATCACGTTGTCCACGCCCATACCGATCAGGGCTGAAAGCAGATGCTCGGTGGTTTGGATGAGCACGCCCTGGCGCATGAGGCTGGTGGCGTAGCTGACTTTGGCAACGTTGCGGCCGGTGGCGGGAATCTCAAAGTCGTCCAGGTCGATGCGGCGGAAGACAATGCCTGAGCCGGCCGGGGCGGGCAAAAGCCGCATGGTAACCGGCGCGCCCGAATGAAGTCCGACCCCGGTGAATTCCAGAGGCTCTGCGATCGTCTGTTCCAGGTGTGCTGGATGTCCCAAATACCTTCTCCAACTGAGCAAATCGGGCGTAACCGATAGATTAGACGGGAACTCGCATCTCTGCTGTGTGGCATTTTAGCCACACTCTGCACCATCTGGGCCACCTTTGAAGCAGGGGACAGGGAATAGGGAACAGGGAATAGAAAAACCCGCCCGCGACACCGTTGATGCTATTGTTCTCGATTCGGTAATCTTTTCGGGGTCTGAATCGGGCGGCGGGAGATTGGTTAACCGTCGTAGAATCAGGGGGTCGCTCAATCCTCCACCCACGGGATTCTCTGAAAGGTTCACGGATGTTCGCTGCGCTCGATTCCCCCATTCCTATGCGCGCTCTGCTGGCCGGAGCACGGCGCAAGCAGGCTGAGCTTCTCGAATTGACGCAGCGGCTGGTGCGCGCGGAGTCGCCTTCGGACGATAAAGCTGCCGTCGACGCCTGCGTCGCCCTGGCCGCGGAGCACGCGAAGAGCCTGGGCGGGCGGGTGAAGCTGCACCGCCAGCGCGTGATCGGGAATGTGCTGGAGGCGCGTTTCGGGCCGAAATCCAAGATCGATTCTGCAAGGTCTCTTCTGGTGCTCGGCCACCTGGACACGGTGTGGCCCATCGGCACGCTGAAGACCATGCCCTGCCGGGTGGGTGAAGGCCGCCTGTGGGGGCCCGGCACGCTGGACATGAAAGCCGGCGTCGCAATGGCCTTTACCGCCGTTGAGATGCTGGCGGAGGCGGGCATGTTGCAGCGTGAGATTGTGCTGCTTCTGAATACCGATGAGGAACTGGGCAGTCCGATCTCGCGGCCGATCACCGAGCGGCTGGCTGCCGGGAGCGCCGCTGTCCTTGTGCTGGAGCCGGCGCAGGGGCTGGCCTACAAGACCGCGCGCAAGGGCACCGGCAACTGGCGCATCGAGATCGAGGGCGTCGCAGCCCATGCCGGCGTGGACTTTGAAAAGGGGGCGAGCGCTATCCGCGAGTTGGCCCATGTGGTGGAGACGGTGAGCGGCTGGACCGACAAGAAGCGAGGGCTGACTGTGAGTGTGGGCCTGGCGGGTGGCGGCTCGAAGACCAATGTGATTCCCGCCGAGGCGTGGGCCGAAGTCGATGTCCGGATCGAACACCGCTCCGACGGCCCGCGCATCGAGCGAAAATTTGCGGGCCTGAAGCCGGTGGACAAACGCTGCGCGCTGGCCGTCACTGGCGGCATCAACCGTCCGCCGATGGAGCGCAGCCGGGGAACCGTGAAGCTCTACCGCCAGGCCAGAAGCCTTGCCGCGGAGCTGGGTTTCGCACTGGATGAGGCCGCTACCGGAGGCGGTTCCGACGGCAACTTTACGGCTGCGCTGGGCATTCCCACACTGGACGGGATGGGAGCGGTCGGCGAGGGCGCGCATGCGCGGCACGAATCGATTGTGCTGGAGCATCTCGCGCCGAGGACGGCGCTGCTGGCGGGGATGGTCGCCACCTGCGGCTGTGCGGATGGCGCTTGCGCGCCATGAGGTTTCACGCGATCGGCTGCATGCTTCCCACACTTGCGACAGAAAAAAGCGCAAGGATTGACGGGCACCCGCATCATTTGGAGAAAAGTAGCCCTGGATTGATTATTTCCGCGGGAATAGGAATCTCAGCATTGGCCTTACGCGGCGGGACCAGCTGGATTCGTCGTGCGTGCCGCCGTGGACCTTTTCGAAGTGGAGGGTTTCGCCGGGAACCCAGTGGTTGGCTTTGAGGCGGCGGTTGAGGTGCTCCACGTCGTGGAGGGTGCGGCGGCCTTCATGGTCGCCTACGTCGAGCCAGAGTTTGGGGCGATCCCAGATTTCAGGGGCGCGCTCGTTGAGGTAGCCGAGGATGCTCTTGTGGTTCCACCAGACGCTGGGGGAGAGCACGGCGAGCTTGCCGAACCAGGTGGCGTAGCGCAGGCCGAGATAGAGCGAGACCAGTCCGCCAAGCGAGGAACCGCCCAGGCCGGTCGATTCACGATCGGTGCGGACGCGGTATTGCGTGGCGATCCAGGGCAGGATTTCGCAGGTGAGGGTCACGCCGTACTGCGCGGCCTCGCCTCCGCCCATGCGCCAGTCGCGTTCATGGGTGTATTCGGCGAGACGGCGGTCGCCGGTATTGTAGATGCCGACGATAATGAGGGGCTCGACTTCGCCGGCTTCAATGGCGGCGTCGGCGTGTTCGCGGACTTCCCAGGTGCGGCCGGGGAGGAACGAGGTGCGCGGGTCGAAGAGGTTTTGGCCATCCTGCAAGTAGAGGACGGGGTAGGTGCGTTCGGGCTGCTGGTCGTAGCCGGGGGGGAGATAGACGATCAGGTCGCGCTTGTCAGGCAGGTAATGGCTGGGAAAGGCGCGATGAAGGCGCAGACGGGGATGGAGCGTTGGTTCGCCGGAGGCCAGGAGGGCTTTGGGCGGGTTGGCCCAGGGGTTGTCGTCCGGTTGATGGTATTCCAAATGCAAGGCGTATAGTCCTTTAGGCCTTATCGGCTCACTTATTGGATTGATGCGGGAAAGCAGCGGAAAAAACAACCACCCAGGCTGTTACAGTATCAAGAAATCGGCGGTTCTCCAAAAAAACAGGGAACAGGGATCAGGGAACAGGGAACAGGAAGAATCACGGCGGGAGAGAAGATGAATCGGGAGTATCACAAGTGGTATTCGAGCCGGCTGGGCAGGGATATGGAACTGCTGGTGTTTGGCCATGCGGGGCTGCCGGCGATGGTGTTTCCGACTTCAGGCGGAAAGTTCTATGAGTTTGAAGACCGCGGAATGATTGGCGCGCTGGCCGGCAAGATTGATGCGGGCGAGGTGCAGGTCTACTGCGTGGACTCGGTGGACATGGAGAGCTGGTACAACAAGCAGGTGTCACCGCGGGGTCGGATTGCGCGGCAGGTGCAGTACGACGACTACCTGATCCACGAGGTGGTGCCGCTGGTGCGACAGAAGAACAGGGACTGGCACCTGGTTTCACTGGGATGCAGCTTTGGGGGATTCCACGCGGTGAACGTGGCGCTCAAGCATCCCGATGTGTTTACCGGATTTCTGTCGATGAGCGGAGCATTCGATTTGCGGAATTTTTTGCAGGGGTACTACGACCAGGACTGCTACTTCAACCAGCCGCTGGATTACCTGCCCAACCTGGGCGATCCGTGGTTCTTTGACCACTACCACCGCGCGAGCTACGTGCTGGCGACGGGTTGGGACGACCAGTGCCTGGGACAGAATCAGAGGCTGGACGGAATTATGAGCGCGAAGGGAATTCCACATAAGCTGTTTGTGTGGGACTCGTATAACTCGCATGACTGGCCTACCTGGATGCGGATGGTGGATGTGTACTTGTGAGACAGTTATCAGTTTTAAGTTGTCAGTTGTTAGTGACCGTGGACGGATCGGGGCCCAAAGGCTGAGAGCTAGAAGCTGAAGGCTGAAAGCTTTTTTGCGGAGCAAAAAACATGAGTGAATTGAATCCTTATGAGAAGTTTCTGGATGGGCGGGCG
>PMWR01000199.1 GCA_003166055.1 Acidobacteriaceae bacterium | reverse complement strand
GCGCTCTTGAAGAAAGGTGTGCTCACGCCTTCCGAGGTCGATGCTCTGCGCGTCGCAGCCCCCGAATCTCAGCTGCAACTTCTGGTTCAAGTCCTCACGCGCAAAGGCGTATTGACTGCGGCGGACCTGTCCGCGGCCGCGGTCCCGGCCGCCACTCCCGCACCCGCGCTGCAGCCGCAGACTACTCCCGCGCCGCAGCCTGAAGTTGCGCAATCGCAACCTGCCGCTGTGCCCCCGGTTGCGGCGATCGACCCTCAGCGCACGGTCGCCTTCGACTCGCCTCAATCCGGCGCATTGGCCGGCCTCAAGATCGGCCCCGTGACGTTTGCGCCCTACGGTTTCATCAAAGCAACCGGGGAACAGGACAGCAGTTCACCCAATGGCGACGACTTTCCCATTCCCGGCGGTCTCATGTTGCTGCCCGGCAGTAACACGGGCCCCAATGCCGACCCAGAGTTCCACATGAAAGCGCGTCAAAGCCTCATCGGCCTCAATCTCGAGTGGCCGAGCATTTCCCCCAAGATGACCCTCACCGGCCGGCTCGAGGCGGATTTCGAAGGGAACTTCAGTGAATCCGATAATGCCGACTTCACCTCGATTGGCAGCCCCAACCTGCGCTTGCGTCTGGCCTGGGTGCGCGTGGATTACCGCTCCACCGAAAAGACGAGCTTGTTCTTTGTCGGAGGACAGGACTGGACTCTGTTCGGCTCCAAGGCACTCCCCAACATGCTCGATACCACGTGGAACGCTGCCTCCTACGGCGCCGCCTACAACCGCACGCCGCAGTTCCGTTTCGGGGTTGTTCAGAAGCTGAGTTCCTCTGCGCGCAATTTCAAGCTCTTGCCCGAGTTCGCGATCATGATGCCGACTTCAGGGCAGGTGGAAAAAATCACCTTCTGTACGCTCACAGCTCTCTATTGTCCACCTGGCGTGTCGCCCACCACCGGCTTCCTAAGCCAGGTCGGCCAGGCCGAGCGACAGGGCGCCGACTCCGACCGTCCCGAGCTTGAGGCCGGATTGACTTTGCAGTTCCAGCTCGACAAGGCCCATGCGGTTGCTCCCGCGCAGATCTTCTGGTCCGGATTCTACGGACACCGTACGTCCATCGAGCCCATTACGGCTCAGGATCTGATCGGTGACGCATACCCCACCGCTCTGGTCGCGGGCACTCCGTTGGCCAAGGGCTATACCGCCAACAGCGCCATGTATGGCAACAATGTAGCGGTGCAGTTGCCTACACGCTGGTTTACCTTCGTCTTGAGCGGCTATCGAGGCGCTGACCTGCGGCAGGAGCTTGCCGGCCAGCTCACCACCAACTACACCGACACGACCCACCTCTTCCCAATTCCCCTTGTGAACGTGAACGGTGGAACTCCGGCGCCCTTCTTCCTGGGTACGGGTGTCGATAACGTCGCGGGCACGCTCTCAGGCTTTGCGCTTCTCGGTTGCAAGGTAAATCCAGGCGCGGGCACCTGCCCCTCCAGCGATGTTGCGGTGGCTCCGGAGCATGGCGTGCGCGCCTATGGCGCCTTCGCCGAACTGGGACTGCCTCTTTCGCGCTGGTTTAACGCCAATCCAAAGCGCTACAACGCCGGCTGGCAACTCTACCTGCACGCAGGCAAGGACCAGCTCGTGCACCGGGATGCCCTCAAGCAGCTTGGGTTACTCGACTTAGTCGGCCCCAACAAGCTTGGCCAGGGGATGGGCATGCCCATGATCGAGAGCAGGTTTATTGGGGCGACCTTGTACTACAAGATCAACCAGTGGGCCTCGTTTGGGGTCGAACCGACACACTACAGTTCGCGCGCCATTCCGGAGNNTGGCAGGACCAGCGAGTGGAATTTGGACCGGTCTTCACATTCGGCGGAAATGCCGCTCCTCCGCTGCCGGCCCCGGCGCCGCTCACTTATTCCTGCTCGGTCAACCCATCGTCGGTCTTCTCCGGAGAGCCCATTGCCGGCTGGGGCACGGCGGGCAATCTGAACCCGGCAAGGACGCCCGTCTACACCTGGTCCGTGGACGGCGGAACGGTAACCGGGGTTTCCAGCATGGCGACGATCCACACCACCAATCTGGCCGCGGGCGTCTACACGCTCAAAGGCCATGTCTCGCAGGGCGACAAGCCGGGCGAGAATGCCGATTGCACCGCGCCCTATGCGGTGAGAGTGTATGGGCCGCCGAGCGTAAGTTGCACAGCCAATCCATCCACCGTGCTTTCCGGCGATCCCTCCACCATCACGGCCATCGGCGTCAGCCCGGACAATCGGCCCCTGACGTACAGCTACAGCTCGACCTCGGGGCCCGTGAGCGGAAGCGGCTCGACGGCGACTCTCTCTACCGTCGGCTCCCCGGTTGGAATTGTGGCCGTGACCTGCAGTGTGATCGATGACAAGGGCCAGACCGCCTCGGGCACAACCGCGGTGACGGTTACGCTTCCAGTCGCCGCACCGNNCGCCGGCCACCACCAATCTGTGCTCGATTCACTTCGATCGGGACCCGCGCCGCCCGGTTCGCGTGGACAACGAGGGGAAGGCCTGCCTGGATGAGATCGCGCTGAACTTGCAGCGCACCTCCGACGCCAAACTTGTCCTCGTAGGAAATGCTTCCAGCGCGGAAAAGGGCGGCAAGAAGCTGGCCGCTGATCGCGCGGTCAACACGAGGGCCTACCTGGTCAGCGAGAAGGGCATCGATTCATCGCGGATTACCGTCTACACCGGCTCTCACGATGGAAAGACCGTCTCCACCACTCTGANNCATGAACTCGACCGCGCAACCACGACCAAGCCCAGTGATCCATCCCCGGCACAACCCACCCACAAAAATCAAAACACCCGCATAGGCGGCGTAAGCCACGCCAAGCCCCGCATCCCAAGCCAATGAATCACGATATGCCGACATTCGGGGACCGATTGCATCACACATACTCTACGTCATTCTCTATACAAGAGTTGCCGCATCCCTACATTGACGATGGCTGCACCTTCGCACGCTCATTCGGACGTATTGCCGACACCAGCCAACACTAAAACTCGGCTAGGATGGCCTCCGCCTCGCCAACAGCGAAAACTTGACGAATTGAAACGGCGAATAGGATCCGCGCGTCAGCTTAGCCCGTGTCGGCTCACCCCAATTGCCACCATCTGCCAAAGGTGAGCAGGCTCTAGTTATGGTTGACCATCCAGCTCTTGAAGAACTGGCCAAAGCCATCCGTGGGCGTGCCGCTGACATCCTTAATCAAGATATCGCTTGCACCGGTCCATGTATCCCACGTCCAGCCGAGTACGCCGATCTGCGGAAGGCCGGAGACTGCCGGCCAACTCACGCCAGGTTCCGTCGAAGTGGAGGCCGTTCCGGGCGCATCGGCGAATGTTGTCACATTGACGACCAGTGGCGAGCCAACGGTGCCCGCCGAGTCCTGGTCGCCGGTTTCCGTCATCAGAACGGGATAGCCGGCCTGCAGAATACCCTGCACATAGGTGAAGACTTGCGGCCCGTATCCCGGCGTGCAATAGGTGTCGCCGCCGGTGCAGGGGTTTTCCCAGGTTTTCCCGTATGTTGGATAGGCATGCCAGGTCGCGGCCATCTGCCCGGCAGAGTCGGTGGGCACATGCGAGAGCCAGCCGCTCAGGTCGGAAGTGTAAGCCTGCGATCCGATCAGTACGACGTTCGTGGCGCCGGTCGCGCGCACCGCATCGATCAAGGCCTGATAGCTGGCGATATTCCAGGGGGTCTTGATGTTCTGCTGGTTGCCGCCGTTGCTCGTTGCCGGATAGCCGGTGAAGGCGCCGTCCGTTCCTTGCATCAGATAAGCCCAGGAATCGCTCCCCGTGAAATCGGAGTTAAGGAACGGCTCGTTGAACAGCTCGAACATCACGGCTGGATTGTCCTTGAAAGTGTTGGCAATCGATGTCCAGAAATCAAGTGAATGATCGGCATCCGCCATCTGATCCTGCCCCATCGGGCAGGCGTTGCCGGGAAGCGCCCAATGCAGGTCGAGGCTCACATACATCCCCGCTGCATTGGCTTCCTGCACCATGCTGGCAACGGCGGCCCGGTAGTTGCTCCCCGGATCGGAATTGTGCACGAAGCCGTCCGTATCCACGCAGGTCAGCGCCAGCCAGGAGTCTTCATTCAACGGAATCCGGACGACATCCGCCTTCCAGCTTTGAATGGCTGCCCAATCCGGATTGAAGGCTTGCCCAAAATCTCCCGCTCCACCCGACGGATCGGTTGGGTCTCCTCCCTGGATGGCGGTAAATTCAAATCCGCTCAGATTCACGCCGCGCATCTGCACCGTGCTCCCGGCGGCATCGACAAAATGGTTGCCCAAAACAGAGATTCCAAACGGCGCGGCGTCAACGAAGACCACAGTGCTCGCCTGATCGGTTCCCCCGGGCCAAGCGCAGGAGATCGTATACGTCGTCGTGCTGGTTGGAGAAACGCTCGCCGAGCCGCTGGCGGCTATGGCTCCAGTCCAACTGTCGCCGCCTGCCGTGCAGGAGGTGGTATTTGTCGCCGACCAGGTCAATGTTGTGCTGTTGCCAGAGGCGATGTACGACGAGCTTGCCGACAAAGTCACAACCGGCGTGGGAGCTACAGTGACCGTGTCGGTCGCCTGATTCGATCCGCCCGGACCTGTGCAGGCCAGTGTGTAAGAAGTCGAGGCCGCAATCACCACAGTCAGACTGCCGCTCAC